>JALZNU010000316.1 GCA_030857495.1 Actinomycetota bacterium
GCCGGACTCGAGCGCCAGCTGGAGCCCGTGTCGACGATCCTGTTCGATCGTGCCCGCCTCGCCGAGGGCGAGCGGGTGGTCGACGTCGGTTGCGGAACAGGCCCGACGACGCGCGAGGCCGCCCGTTACGTCGGCGCGACCGGACGCGTGACGGGACTCGATCTCGTCACCGACATGATCGACGCTGCGCGAGCGGCGACGACCGACGACGACGACGCAGCCCCGATCGAGTGGGTCACGACGGATGCCACTACGTGGGACGCGCCGGACGCATCGTTCGACGTCGTCCTCTCTCGCTTCGGGCTGATGTTCTTCGACGACCCGCTCGCAGCGTTCGCGAACCTCGCGCGCGTCACCGCGCCGGCGGGTCGACTGCACGCCTGCGTGTGGGGGGATCGCACGCGGTCGCCGTTCTTCGAGCTGCCGCTGTCGGTCGCCCTGGAGGTGATGTCGTCCGATCTCGATCTCCATCCGACGCCACCTCCCACCGACATCGGTCCGTTCTCCCTCGGCGACCGTGGGCGCGTGGAGCCGCTGCTCGAAGGTGCAGGCTGGGCGTCGGTGGCGTGGGACGAGCACGTCGTCGAGCTCGCCGTCGGAGGAGGCCAGACGCCGGACGAGGCGGCTGCGACTTCGATGGATCTCGGGCCCGTTCGGACGGCCACGGCCGATCTCGACGACGACCAGCACGAGGTCGTCGCCGCCGCGATCGCTGCGGCGTACGCCGATCACCTCCGCGACGGCGCCGTCGTGCTCGACGGCGCGATCGTGATCGTCTCCGCGACCCGACACCCGTGAGCTTCCCCTCTCCACCGTCTGGGCGGGATCTCTCCCACCCCGGAATCTGGGCGGGATTCGTGGCAGGTGCTGGAAGAGATCCCACCCAGACGTGTGGTGGGACGAATCCCGCCCAGACGGTGGTTGGGTAGGGTGCCGCTCGTGACATCAGCGAGCGCGTCCGGCGCCGACGTCGACCTCGTGATCGGACCGCTGCTGCGGTACGTCAGCGCCGATGAGGCAACCATCTGGGTGGAGACGAACGGTCCCTGCACGGTCAGGGTGACGCTCGACGACGGACCCGAGTCGAGTGCCGACACGTGGTCCGTGCACGGGCACCACTTCGCCATCGTCATGATCGAGGGCCTCGAGGGCGGCAAGATCTACCCCTACCGGGTCGAGCTCGACGGCACCGAGTGCTGGCCCGTCGACGACGGCTTCCCGCACAGCGTGATCCGCCCGCCGGGCAGGGACGATCGCCTGCGCGTCACGTTCGGCTCGTGCCGCAGGACGGCGCCGTTCGACGAGGCCAACCTCGAAGAGCTCGGTGCCGATGCCCTCGCCGCACTGGGCGAGCGGATGAAGCTCACCGATGCGACCACGTGGCCCGACCTCCTGCTGTTCGTCGGCGACCAGGTGTATGCCGACAACCCGTCGGCGGAGATGATCGACAAGCTCCGGCAGCTCCACCCCGAGGACGACCCGATCGGCGAGGAGGTGCACGACTTCGAGGAGTACACGTGGCTGTACGCCGAGTCGTGGTCGATCCCCGAGATCCGATGGGTGCTGTCGACGCTGCCGAGCTGCATGATCCTCGACGACCACGATCTGCGTGACGACTGGAACAGCTCGTGGGACTGGCGCAACGAGATCGTGCACGAGCCGTGGTGGCGCGACCGCGTGCTGGGCGCGTTCGGCTCGTACTGGATCTACCAGCATCTCGGGAACCTGTCGGCGGAGGAGCTGGCAGCGGACGAGAAGTATCTCGAGGTGATCGCCGCCCCCGACGAGGAGACTCGCAACCGGCTCGTCGACGACTTCGCCTGGCGCGCCGACGACGAACCCTCGTCGTCGCGCTGGAGCTACTACCGCGACTTCGGGCGCAACCGGTTGATCGTCATCGACTCACGCTGCAGCCGTGACCTCGACCCTGATCGGCGCAAGATGGTCGACGAGGGCGAGTGGGCGTGGCTGGTCGACAAGGCGACGCACGACGTCGATCATCTCCTCGTCGGCACGACGCTCCCGTACCTGCTGCTGCCCGGGATCCACGACCTCGAAGGGTGGAACGAGGCGACGTCCGAAGGTGCGTGGGGGAAGCTCTACTCGAAGCTGGGTGAGCGACTTCGCATGGCGCTCGACCTCGAGCACTGGGCGGCGTTCCGCAACTCGTTCGACGACCTCACCGCTCTCATCGCCGACCGCGCGGCATCCGACTCCCCGCCGTCCAGCGTGCTCGTGCTGTCGGGCGACATCCACTGCTCGTACACGGCGGAGGCGACCCTGCCTGCGGTCGAGGATTCGGTCACGAGGGTTCACCAGCTCGTCATGTCGCCGATCCGCAACACGCTGCAGCGCAGCGTGCAGCTCGCCAACCGCTTCTTCCGCACCCGTGGCGCGCACGCCGTGCTCGGATTCCTCGCCCGCCGATCGGGTGTCGAGGACCCGGCGATCACGTGGGGTGTGAACCAGGGCCTGTGGTTCTCGAACGGATTGATGACCGTCGAGATCGACGGGCGCTCGTCGCGTGTCGTCGTGGAGAAGGCTTGCGTGGAGGCCGGGTCGCAGCGTCTCGTGGAGGTGGGGACGTACGTCCTCGCCGACGGCAGCGCGCCGTCGGAGGCGGGCAACGACGCCGGGAGGACCGAGCTCGCCTCCTGAACCCGCCCTGCCGGCGCTCGGCCGGGTGACCTCAGAGGTGCTGGGCGATGCGTTCGGCGATCTGGATCGCGTTGAGCGCGGCACCCTTGCGCAGGTTGTCGCCACAGACGAAAAGCGCCAGACCGCGACCGTCGGCCACCGTCGGGTCGGCGCGGAGCCTGCCGACGTAGCACGGGTCGTTGCCGGCGGCGTCGAGCGGCATCGGTACGTCGGCGAGCTCGACGCCGGGTGCGCGAGCGAGCAGCTCGCGCGCCCGCTCGATCGACAGCGGCTCGGCGAACTCGGCGTTGAGTGAGAGCGAGTGGCCCGTGTACACCGGGACGC
>JALZNU010000317.1 GCA_030857495.1 Actinomycetota bacterium
CTCGCCCCCAACCCGAGCCACCTCGAGACCGTCGATCCGGTGGTGATGGGCCTGGCGCGCGCGAAGCAGGACCTGATCGAGCCGCCGGGCGCCTACTCGGTCCTGCCGCTCCTCATCCACGGTGACGCCGCGTTCGCCGGGCAGGGTGTCGTCGCCGAGTGCCTGGCGATGAGCGACACGGGTGGGTACCGCATCGGCGGCACGATCCACCTGATCATCAACAACCAGATCGGCTACACGACGGCGCCTCAGTTCGCCCGCTCGTCGATCTACTGCAGCGACGTCGCCAAGACGGTGCAGGCACCTATCTTCCACGTCAACGGCGACGACCCGGAGGCCTGCGTGCGGGTCGCCCGCCTCGCCTACGAGTACCGCAAGCGGTTCCACAAGGACGTCGTGATCGACATGGTGTGCTACCGCCGCCATGGTCACAACGAGGGCGACGACCCGAGCTACACGCAGCCGCTGATGTACAAGGCCATCGCCGAACGGCGCACCGTGCGCAAGCTGTACGTCGAGTCGCTCGTCAAGCGTGGTGACATCACACTCGAGGAGGCCGAGCAGGCGCTCGCCGACTTCCAGGGCAAGTTGCAGGTGGCGCTCGACGAGACGAGAGCATCACACCAGGGCAACGTCAAGGCGGCGAAGCCACCCAAGCCCGTCGGTGTGCTGCCGCACATCGAGACCGGCGTCCCGCGCGACGCCCTCGACTCGATCTTCCGCCAGCTCACGGACTACCCCGACACGTTCACCGTGCACCCGAAGCTCGCTCGCCAGTTCGAGTCGCGGGCGAAGCTCTTCGAGGAGGGCTTCGTCGAGTGGTCGACGGCCGAGGCGCTCGCCGTGGGCTCGCTGGTGCGTGAGGGGACCACGGTGCGTCTTGCCGGCGAGGACTCTCGCCGGGGCACGTTCTCGCAGCGCCACGCGGCGCTCACCGACTACGAGACCGGCGAGCCGTGGGTGCCGCTCAACGACCTCGAGGGCTCGACGTCGAAGTTCTTCGTCTACGACTCGTTGCTCTCGGAGTACGCCGCCGTCGGATTCGAGTACGGCTACACGCTGGGCAACCCCGACGCGCTCGTGATGTGGGAGGCGCAGTTCGGCGACTTCGTCAACGGCGCCCAGGTCGTCATCGACCAGTACGTCGTCGCAGCCGAGGACAAATGGGGCCAGCGCAACGGCATCGTGATGCTGCTGCCGCACGGCTACGAGGGTCAGGGTCCCGAGCACTCCTCCGCCCGCATCGAGCGCTTCCTCAGCCAGGCGGCGGAGGACAACATCCAGGCGTGCAACGCGACCACGGCGTCGCAGTACTTCCACCTGCTGCGTCGTCAGGTGCACTCGTCGCGGCACACGCCACTCATCCTGTTCACGCCGAAGCAGGGGTTGCGGATGAAGCAGACTCGTTCGCCCATCGACGAGTTCACGACCGGTTCGTTCCAAGAGGTCCTCGACGATCCGGCGATCACCGACCGTGACGCCGTGGCGCGAGTGGTGTTCTGCAGCGGCAAGATCGCGTGGGATGCAATGGCCGAGCGCGACAAGCGTGAGGCACCCGCCGCCATCGTGCGCCTCGAGCAGCTCTATCCGCTGCCTCGTGACCAGATGTTGGAGATCCTGCGCAGCTACCCGAACTGCCGCGACGTGCTGTGGTTGCAGGAGGAGCCCGAGAACATGGGCGCATGGTTCTTCATCGAGCACCGCACATGGCGCATCAAGGAGCTGGGCTACGACATGCACGTCGCCTCGCGGCCGGAGTCGGGTTCGCCGGCAACGGGCTCGAAGACGATCCACGACCAAGAGCACGGTGATTTGATGGACTTGACCTTCGAGGGAATGTCGTAGGAGTGAGCGCTGCACCGAGCCCGAACGGGCGCCATCCCATCTTCGATCTCTCTGATCGGTTCGTCGACGAGTACGCCGACCTGTCACCGATCACGGCGACGTCGCTCGGCATCGGAGACGACCACGACCGCTGGGATGACCTGAGCCCCGACGGTCACGAGGCGAGGGCGACCTTGCTGCGCACGCGCCGCGTCGAGGCCGCAGCGTTGCCCGCAAGTGACGACCAGTTCGACCGGCTCGGCGTGCGCGTGTTCGATGAGCTCGCCGGATTGCACCTCGACGCCCACGAGTACGGCGACGTCTACCGCGATGTCGGGCACCTCACCGGCGCGTTCACGTCGCTGCGAGAGGTGTTCGACGTGATGGACACCGAGAGCGAGCACGGATGGCGCGACATCGCGACACGTCTCGGCACGATCGACGAGCCGCTCGCCGGCTGGCGAGCTTCGCTAGACGAGGGCATGCGGCGCGACCTCTGGGGCTCGCGCCGCCAGGCCGAGAGCATGGTCACCCAGCTCCGCGCAGCCGGCGCAGAGGACGGAGCGTTCACGGGCCTCGTCGGCGGGTTTGCCGAGTCGGGCATCGATGCACCGGGACTCGGCGACGAGCTGTCCTCTGCGCTCGATCGTGCCCGCACGGCGTGCGAGGACATGGCGACGTGGTTCGAGCAGTCGTACCTGCCGGGCGCACCCGAGCGAGACGCCGTTGGATCCGAGCGTTACGCCCGCCATGCCCGCGAGTTCCTCGGCACCGACCTCGATCTCGAGGAGACGTACCGGTGGGGTTGGGACCACTTGCTCGAGCTGCGCCAGGAGATGGACGAGATCGCCCGCAGCGTCGATCCCGACGCGACGCTCGCCAGCGTCGTGCAGATGTTGGAGAGCGACCCGGCGCACGGCGCGGCGAGTCAAGAGGAGTTTCGTGAGGCGATGCTCGAGCGGTCGCGCCAGGCGCTGCGCGAGCTCGACGGCACACACTTCGACGTGCCGGACCCGATCCGCAAGATCGACGTGCGCCTCGCCCCGAAGGGCGCTGCGCTCGGCGCGTACTACATGCCGCCGTCGGAGGACTTCAGCCGTCCTGGCACCACGTGGTGGTCGCTCGGCGACGCCGTCTCCGTGCCGCTGTG
>JALZNU010000057.1 GCA_030857495.1 Actinomycetota bacterium
TCGTCTGGCCGGCCCCGAGCTCGCGAGTCGTGTCGACGATGACGACGACGTCGTCGGCAGCGACGCCGAGCTCCTCGACGGCGACCTGCACGGCGACGGTGTGCACGCCCTGGCCCATCTCGGTCCAGCAGTGGCGCACCTCGACCTTGCCGTCGGATCGGAAGCGCACGACGGCACGGGCGATCTCCTTGAAGCCGTTGCCGAGCCCCGAGTTCTTCAACCCGAGCCCGACCCCGACCGGCTTTCCGGCGGCACGGGCCTCCTCGTACGCGGCGCGCACGGCGTCGAGGCACTGGCGGGCGCCGGCGGCCCCCTCGTCGAGGATCTGTCCCGGGCCCCACTCGTCACCTGGCACGACGACGTTGCGCGAGCGCATCTCCCAACCGGAGATGCCGACCAGCTCGGCGAGGCGATCGACGACACCTTCCATCGCGAACTGCGCCTGGTTGGCGCCGAAACCCCTGAACGCACCGCACACCGGGTTGTTCGTGCGAACGGCGACCGACTCGACGTCGAGGTTCGGCACCCGGTACGGGCCACAGGCGTGGCCGGCGGCACGTTCGAGCACCTTCATCCCCACCGACGCGTACGGGCCGGAGTCACCGATCGCACGCACCTTGAGCGCGGTCAATCGCCCGTCGTCGTCGCAGCCGGCCCAGTACTCGAGGCGGATCGGGTGGCGCTTGGCGTGCAGCAGGAGTGACTGCTCACGGGTGAGCGAGACCATCACCGGGCGCGCCAGCAGCCACGCCGCGAGCGCGGTCTGCGCCTGATTCGACATGTCCTCCTTACCGCCGAATGCCCCGCCGTTCGAGACGAGCTCGACGGTGACCAGAGAGGGGTCGACACCGAGCACGGCAGCGATGTCGTTGCGGTCGTCCCACACGCCCTGCCCACCCGAGTAGACGTACAGTCCGCCGTCTTCGGTCGGTACTGCCAGCGTCGTCTCGGGCTCGACGAAGGCGTGCTCGACGCGCTGGGTCTGGAACGTGTCGTGGACGGTGTGCGCCGAGGAGGCGAACGCCTCGTCGAACGCACCGCGGGTGTACGCCGAGCGCGAGAGCACGTTGCCGTCGAGCCCCCACACGGCGTCGTCGCTGTCGATCGCCCGCACGGCGTCGACGATCGGCGGGAGCACGTCGTAGGCGACGTCGATGAGCTTTGCGGCCCTGCGGGCGATGGCCGGCTCGTCGGCGACGACGACGGCGATCACGTCGCCGAGGTAGGACGTGCGGCCCCCCTCGGGGATGAACACCGGCCAGTCCTTGTGGATCAGCCCGACGCGCAGCTCACCCGGCACGTCGGCGCCGGTGTACACGGCGTGAACGCCCTCGACGGCCAACGCCGGGGCGGCGTCGATGCTCAACACGTCGGCGCGGGCGTGGTCCGAGAGGCGCAGCGCGCCGTGGAGGAGGCCCGGCGGGTTCATGTCGGCGACGAACGGGCGGCGACCGACGGCGAGCGAGCAGCCCTCGTACTTCGCCCCTCTCGTGCCGACACCACCGACCGTGACGGGCACTTCGATGCGGTCCTGGGCGATCGCCTCGACGGCGTCGAGGATCTTGATGTAGCCGGTGCAGCGGCAGAGGTGGCCGCCGAGGTGGCGCGACGCCTCCTCGCGCGTGAGCCCTGCGCCCTTGCGGTCGATCAGCGACTTGGCTCGCACGACGATGCCCGGCGTGCAGAACCCGCATTGCAGCGCACCGGTGGCGGCGAAGGCGTTGGCGTAACGGTCGACCTCGAGCGGGTCCATGCCCTCGAGGGTGAGCACCTCGGCCCCCTCGGCCTTGTCGAGTCCGGTGACGCAGGCGACGCGCGCCTTGCCGTCGATCAGCACCGTGCAGCAGCCGCACTGACCCGACGGCGCGCAGCCGTCCTTCGTCGACGTGATCCCGCACTCGACGCGAAGCGCGTCGAGGAGGTGTTCGTGGTGGTCGCCGACGGTGACCTGATTGCCGTTGAGGGTGAACGTCGTCATGTCGGGGATCGTCCCTTTGGCTCTGTGATCGCGCTGATCGCGCCATAGACGTCGGGGCGGCGGTAGCGCTCGAAGTCGAACAGCGTCTGCTTGTAGGTGGCGCAGAAGTCGAGATCGCACTCGGCGACGATCAGTTCGTCGCCGGTGGTGATCGCCTGCGCCACGATCTGGCCGGAGGGGGCGACGATCACGCTCTGGCTCAGCGAGTCGACGCCCTCCTCGATGCCGCCCTTGGCGACGCCGACGACCCACGTCCCGTTCTGATAAGCGCCGGCCTGCATCACGAGGTGGTTGTGGAACCCGGCGAGCGCGTTCTGTGTCGGATCGGGTGCGTAGTGCAGCGGCGTGTTGTAGCCGATGACGATCAGCTCGACGCCGGCGAGCCCCATCACGCGGTACGTCTCGGGCCAGCGACGATCGTTGCAGATCGCCGCCCCTACGCGCCCGCCGAACGCGTCCCACACCCCGAAGCCTTCAGGCGACTCCTCGAAGTAGTAGCGCTCGAGGTGCTGGAACGCCCTGTCGGGCTCGTTCGACTCGTGCCCTGGGATGTGCACCTTGCGGAACGTGGCGACGGTGGTGCCGTCGCGCTCGACGATCCTGTACACGTTGTAGCGGTGGCCGTCGGGGGTGAGCTCGGCGTAGCCGAGCACGAAGCCGACCCCGAGGCGCTGCGCCTCGTCGAACAGCGGCTTCGTGGCGCCAGACGGCATCTCGGTCTCGTAGTAGTGGTCGAACTCCCCGACGCGCTCGCTGTGCCAGCGGGGGAAGAACGTAGTCAGCGCCAGCTCGGGAAACACGACGAGGTCGCAGCCGCGATCGGCACCGCGGCGGAGCAGCACGAGCAGTCGCTCGACCACGTCGTCGCGTGAGTCGTCGCGCCCGATCGGTCCGAGCTGCGCACCGGCGACGGTGACGACCCGACTCATCCCGTTCCCCCGGCCGTGTCGAAGTCGAGTGCCGAGGGAAGCGCCAGCGACGAGGCACACGCGGCGCGAGGAGAAAGCGCAGCGGACGACGAGTCCGCCGGCATTGCCGCGAGGCGCAGCATCGTGCGCGCCAACACGTCGGCGCCGGCGGCGATGTCGTCGGGTTCGGTGTGCTCCGCGGGGTTGTGGCTGATCCCGTTTACCGAGGGGACGAAGATCATCCCGGCAGGACAGATCCTCGCCATCATCTGCGCGTCGTGGCCTGCGCCTGCCGGCAGCCGCATCGTCGTGTGCCCCGCAGCGCCGGCGATCTCCTCGACGAGGTCAACGACGAAGGGGTCGAACTCGACCGGTTCGAACCTGGCGAGCGTCTCGCTGGCGACCTCGACGTCCTCGTCGGCAGCTGCCACGCGGACGAACTCGGCGATCTTGGCCTCGACGCCGGCCAGCACGGTGTCGTCGGTGTTGCGCACGTCGACGGTGATCGTCGCCCGCGCGGCGACGACGTTGACGAGGTTCGGGTGGAGCTCGATCCGTCCGACGGTACCGACCTGCGGCGGGCCGATCTCGTCGACGAGGTCGCGGACGAAGGCGCCGACCCGCATCGCCACCAGTCCTGGATCACGGCGGTACGACATCGGCGTCGTGCCGGCGTGGTTCGACTGGCCGGTGAACGTGTACTGCGTCCACGAGATGCCCTGCACGCCGGTGACGGCGCCGATGCCGACGCCCTCGCGCTCGAGAACGGGCCCTTGCTCGATGTGGTACTCGACGAAGGCGTGCGGGACGGGGCCCGGCACCGGCGACGTGCCGCGGTAACCGATCCGGTCGAGCTCGTCGCCGAGCACGGCGCCGTCGATGGCGACCGCGTCGAGCGCCTCCTCCAGTTGCAGGCCGCCGGCGTAGACGAGGCTGCCGAGCATGTCCGGTGCGAAGCGGGCGCCCTCCTCGTTGGTGAAGAAGGCGACGGCGAGCGGGCGCGCCGGTTCGATGCCGGCGTCGATCACCGACTCGATGACCTCGAGTCCTGCGAGCACGCCGAGGTTGCCGTCGTAGCGGCCGCCGGTGGCGACGGTGTCGATGTGCGACCCGGTCAGCACCGCTCCCGCCACCGTCTCCGCGCCGAGCACGCCGTAGACGTTGCCGATGGCGTCGACAGCGACGTGGAGCCCGAGGTCGCGCATCCACGTCGTCACCAGGTCGCGGCCATCCCGGTCGGCGTCGGTGAGCGCCAGGCGTGCGCATCCCTCCGTTCCCTCGATGCCACCGATCGCTGCCAACTCCGCCAACCGACGCTGCAGCCGCCCGGCGTCGATGACGACGCGCACGTCATCCACCCTGGCCGGGTGGTCTCGAACAAGGCGGCCCACGTCTCTCAACGTAGGTCACGCCTTTACATTTTGCACACGGAAACGAGCGGCGCGGTCTCGCGAGCCTGCGGGGCGTGACGGCCGCCGTCGCGCCAGTCGAAGAGCGCGCCGTTAGCCTTTGCGCCGTGACGGCAACGTGGAGCACGTCATCGTGGCGCTCTCGTCTTGCCGGGCAGCAGCCACAATGGCCCGACGGCGACGGACTCGATCGCGCACTGAAGCAGATCGAGAGCTTCCCGCCGCTCGTGTTCGCGGGCGAAGCCCGCTCGCTTCAGGCATCGCTCGCCGAGGTCTGCGCCGGCAACGCCTTCTTGCTGCAAGCGGGTGACTGCGCCGAGAGCTTCGAGGAGTTCTCCGCCGACAACATCCGCGAGAAGCTGCGCGTCATCCTGCAGATGGCCGTGGTGCTCACGTACTCCATGGGCGTACCGGTCGTGAAGGTCGGGAGGATAGCCGGCCAGTTCGCCAAGCCGCGCTCGAGCGACACCGAGCGCATCGGTGACGACGACATGCTCTCGTTCCGCGGCCACATGGTCAACGACGCAGCGCCCAACCAGATCTCACGAGTCCCGAACCCCGACCGCCTCGTGCAGGCGTACCACCAGTCGGCCTCGACGCTGAACCTGCTGCGGGCATTCACGAAAGGTGGCTTCGCCGACCTCACCAGGGTCCACTCGTGGAACCAGGAGTTCGTCTCGTCGAGCCCGGAGGGACGGCGCTACGAGCGAGTCGCTGCCGAGATCGACCGTGCGATGCGGTTCATGCGCGCCGCCGGCATCGACACGACGTCGAACCCCAACTTGAGCACGGTCGACGTCTTCACGAGCCACGAGGCGCTGCTGCTCGGCTACGAGGAGGCGCTCACCCGCAAGGATTCGCTCACCGGCGACTGGTACGACTGCTCGGCGCACATGCTGTGGATCGGCGAGCGCACTCGCCAGCTCGACGGCGCCCACGTCGAGTTCCTGCGCGGGGTCGGCAACCCCATCGGCTGCAAGATCGGCCCCACCGTCACGTCAGACGAGGTGCTCGCGCTCTGTGAGGCGATCAACCCCGACCGCGCCCCCGGCCGGCTGACGTTCATCTCACGGATGGGCGCCGAGCGGGTCGAGGCGGCGCTTGCGCCGCTCCTTCGAGCCGTCACCGACGCCGACCACCCGGTCGTGTGGGCGTGTGATCCGATGCACGGCAACACGTTCTCTGCTCCGAACGGTCGCAAGACCCGACACTTCGACTCGATCATCGGCGAGATCCACGGCTTCGTGCGCGCGCACCATCGTGAGGGCACATGGCCGGGCGGCATCCACGTCGAGCTGACCGGCGAGGACGTCACGGAGTGCCTCGGCGGTTCGAGCCCCGTGTCGGAGGATCAACTCGACAACCGCTACGAGACGATGTGCGATCCGCGACTCAACGGGCGCCAGAGCATCGATCTCGCCTTCCGTGTCGCCGAGCTGATCACCAGCGCCGCACGCTGAGGATCCCACGGACACCGATGGGCGCGCTCGACCAGATCGCCGAGTGGCCCGTCGACACGGCATCCGCTGCCATCGTCGACGCCGACGGTGAGGTCGTCGAGCAGCACGGCGCGGTCGACACCGAGTTCCGCCTCGCCTCGCTGACGAAGGTCTTCGTCGGATGGGCAGCGATGATCGCAGTCGAGGAGGGCGGCATCGCGCTCGACAATCCCGTCGGGCAGGCAGGGTGCACGCTCGAACATCTCCTGAGTCACGCCGGCGGCTACCCGTTCGAGGGCCGTGAGCCCGTCAGCGCTCCTGGCGAACGCCGGATCTACTCCAACACCGGCATCGAGCTCGCCGCCGACGCCATCGTCGAGGCGACAGGGCTGGCGTTCGAGGACTACCTCGGCGACGGCGTGCTCGGCCCGCTCGGGCTGCGCCACAGCGAATTGCGCGGATCGGTCGCCCACGGCCTGTGGAGCACCGTCGACGACGTGGCGAACTTTCTCTTCGAGCTGCAGCAGCCGACACTGCTCTCCCCCGCCGGCGCCGCCGCGGTCGTCCAACCGCACTACCCGGATCTGGGCGGTATCGTTCCCGGCGTGGGACGCTTCGAGGAGTGTCCATGGGGGCTGGGCGCCGAGATTCGGGGCGCGAAGTGGCCCCACTGGACTGGACGCCACAACAGCCAGCAGACGTTCGGCCACTTCGGTGGCTCCGGCACGATGATGTGGGTCGATCCCGTTGCCGGTGGCGCAGTCGTGGCGCTCACGGACCGCCCTTTCGACCAGTGGTCGACGAGCCCGGTCGCGGCATGGTCACGGCTGTCCGACGACGTCGTCGCTGTGCTGGAGGCAGCGCAGTGAGCTTCGCTCCCGGCGATCGAGTGCGCTGGTTCGCCGACGGCGACGACGGTCTGCCGCTCGTGCGCTACGGCTTCGTCGGCGACGAGCCGCTGCCGTCGGGCGAGGTCAAGGTCGTGTTCGACGACGAGCTGCGAGCGCGGATCGTGGCGCTCGAGCGACTCGTCCCCGTCACCATCACGTCGGTGATGCTGGAGCTGCACGGTGGTGACCTCGTCTCGGACCCCGACCTGCGAAAAGGACTTGTCCACCTCTGGGAGGCGGAGGCCGAGTCGGCCGGACTGGAGGTCGAGGCGATGCGCTGCCTCGGTCTCGGGGTGCAGGAGTCGCCCACGAGCTGGGCGCTCGCCGAAGTGACGAGCGGCGGCGAGCGCTACGTCGTGCGCGCCTGGTACGCGATGCACGACGTCGAGGTCATCCAGGTTCGGGCAGGCTCCTCGGCCGTCGCGCCCTGGTGAAGTGACTGGTGACGTCGGCGCTGACGGGACGCCTCAGGCGACGAGCCCGAACGACGCCCACGTCGGGCGGTGGGCGTCGTCGATGACGCCGATGTCGGTGAGGAACGTCGTCAGCTTCGAGAGTCCGGTGACGATGCTGGTGCGGTGGTGCGGGTTCGCACGGGCGACGTCTGCACCGTCTTCGATGCCGAGCTCCTCGTAGACGGCGGGGTTGACGGCGAGCGACACGATCTCGGCGACGAGCACCGGTGCCGCTTCACGCACCACCTCGTGTGCCGTGGCATCGAGCTGCTCCCACACCTCGGAGAGAAACGACCGGGCGAAGCTCACGTGGCGGGCTTCTTCCAGCACGTGCAGCTTGGCGATCTGGCGCGAGAGATCGTTGACCCGCCCGTCACGCATCGTGAGCCGGTTGGCGTAGTCGAGGTACTCCTCGATGGCGAGCACGAGCAGGTACGACAGCGCCCTGCCGCCGTCGGACGCGTCGATCATGACCGGACGATCGGGCGCATACGCGGGCGTGCCAGAGCGGCGGATGTACTCGCCGAACATCGTCGAGTGACGGCACTCGTCGGCCACCTCGACGAGGAGATAGCGGTGCATCGGATCGGTGACCGGGATCTCGAGGAGGTGCGACAGCACGATCTGCATCAGCGCGTTCTCGAACCAGATGCCGGCGCCGAGGAGCGCCGACGTCTCATGACGGCTGTAGGCCATCCGCTCCTCCTCGCTCATCGACTCCCATGCCGCCGTGCCGAACAGCGGGAGCAGCTCGGGCGGGAGGTGGTAGGCGTGGTCGTCGAGCGGCCGGGCGTCCCAGTCGATCTCGGCGAAGGGGTCGTGGGTCGCGCGTTGCGACGCAGCGACGAGCTGGGTCGAGCGCGCTGCCGTCCTGGGGAGTTCGATCGTGGTCATGCCATCATTCAACAGTGTCAGCGTTCACTGTCAACTTATTCCGTCAGTGAACGCTGTCACAGTGGCGGCGATCGTGCTTCAATAGGGGGTGTGACACCGACGACGACCTCTGACCCGGCCGACGCCGTGGCAGACACGTACGGGCTCGCCGATCTCGCCGCCCGTAGCGGCGTCTCCGAGCGCAACATCCGCTACTACCAGAACGAGCGACTGCTGCCGCGACCGACGAAGTCGGGTCGCGACGCCGTCTACACCGACGAACACCTCGAGCGGCTCCGCCTCATCGGTGAGCTGCGTGACCGCGGGTTGAAGCTGAAGACGATCCGTGAGCTCGTGACCCAGCAGCACCCGCAACGCACGGTCTCCACGTGGCTCGGCGTCGACGAGACGCTGCGCGTGCCGTGGTCCGACGATCGCCGCCAACTGATGAGCCGAGACGAGGTGTCGGCACTCGTGGAGCGTCGAGCCGCCGGCGAGCACGGCGTGATCGGCGAGCTCGCTGATGCCGGATACCTGACGGCGACGGACAACGGTGACTGGGACGTGCCGAGCCCAGCGTTGCTCGACCTCGCACTGCAACTCAGGGCAGCCGGCATCGACGTCGACATCTCGGCGATGATGCGCGACATGCTGCGACGCCGGCTCGGCCGGGTCGTCGACGACAGCGTGCGGATCCTCGTCGAGCGCGCCGGTGCCGGC
>JALZNU010000318.1 GCA_030857495.1 Actinomycetota bacterium
GCGCAGAACCACCTTCGCTGGCTCGCGGCGACGAACGGCATGTCGCGCACACGCGTCGGCGAGGTGCTCGACATGGTGGGGTTGCACGACGTCGCCCGGCGCAAGCTCAAGGGCTTCTCGCTCGGCATGCGCCAGCGGCTCGGCATCGCCAGCATCATGCTCGGCGATCCGCACACGTTGATCCTCGACGAGCCGGGCAACGGGCTCGACCCCGAGGGCATCCGTTGGGTCCGCGACGTGCTGCGCATGTTCGCCGATCAGGGCCGCACCGTGTTCGTCTCCAGTCACCTGCTGTCGGAGATGAACCTCATGGCCGATCACCTCATCGTCATCGGGCGTGGTCGGCTCATCGACAACTGTTCGGTCGACGAGTTCGTCGGCCGCCACGCGACGCGTTGGGTGCGCGTCCGGTCGCCACAGCTCGGCCACCTGCTGTCGGCGCTGCACGGCTGCGTCGAGTCGATCGACACGATCGACGATTCCACGGCCGAGGTCCACGGCGCGACGACGGAGATGGTGGGTGAGGCAGCGGCGCGCCAAGGCGTCGTGCTGCATGAGCTCGCGCAGCAGACCGGCTCGCTCGAGGACGCGTTCTTGAAGGCAACCGCCGACGTCGTCGACTTCCGCGCCGGCGAGGCCCCCGGCGGCCCGCCTCAGGCGTGGGACACTGCGCCGGCGGGACCACCATCCGCGGGACCACCATCGGCGGGCTGGATGCCACCACCACCACCACCACCGGCTTCCGACGGCGGCGACGCGCCGCGCGAAGGGGGTTGGTGATGTTCGCCGGCGCATTCCGGGCAGAGTGGATCAAACTCACCACTTTGCGCTCGCACTGGGTGCTGCCGATCGTCGGCGTCGGATTCTGCTGGCTCGTCGTCTTCCTCACTGCGAACGCCGCCGACGAGTTCGACTTCGTCGACGGACGCGAGCTGAGCGAGCTCATCGTCGGTGTCTCGATCGTCACCGTGATGCTGCTCGGGGTCGTTTCGGTGCTCGCCACGACGGGCGAGATAACATACAACACGTTCCGGCCCACGTTCGCGGCGACGCCGAACCGATGGGTCTCGCTCGGCGCCAAGTTGCTCGTCGTCACCATCACGACGCTCGTGCTCACGGCGACGACGGTGGCCGTGGCGTGGCTCGGCGGTTCGTCGATCCTCGGCGACGACCAGTCGGTGTCGCTGTCGGATCGGGGTGCGCAGGGCCAGTTGATCTCGATCGTGCTGCTCGGCGGACTGCTCACGGTGCTCGGCATGGCGCTGGCGATGCTGATGCGCAACTCCGCAGCGGCGATCGCGGTCCTGCTGTTGTGGCCGTTCGTCGTCGAGTCGCTGCTCGCCGGGTTCCTGTCGATCCTGGACATGCAGGGCCTCGTCAAGTTCCTGCCGTACCTCGCCGGGTTCCAGATCATCGATCTGTTCAACGAGTCCGGCGAGGACGACCTGCTCAGCCCCACTGCAGGCGGCGCCTATTTCACGGCCGTCGTGTTCGGCCTGTGGGTGCTCGGCGCGCTGCACACCGATCGCCGCGACGCCTGATCCACGGGCCTGATCGTCGGGCGTAGAACCGTTTGCCGCGCCGCTGCGTAGAGACAACCTGAACGGCGCCCGATCCGGCGCGCCCTCGGCAACGAAGTAGAGACATGACGATGAGCGACGAGCGACCTGACTCGACCGATGTGGGGAACCCGATCGGGACGGGACTGCGGCTCGTCGCTGCGGTGGCGATCCTGATCGGCGGCCTCGTGCACCTGCAGCTGTACCTCGACGGCTATCGAGACTTCCCCGACGCCAACCTCGGGCGATCGTTCCTGCTCAACGTCGTCGCCTCGGTGATCGTCGCCGGCGCGCTCCTGCTGCGACGCGACGCCGTCGTGCGCATCGCCGGGATCGCGTTGGTCGTCGGCACGCTCGTCGCGCTCTGGCTGAGCCGCAGGGGCGACGGCGTGTTCGGGCTGCGCGAGCAGGGCCTCAATCCCTCGCCGCAAGCCGGACTCGCGCTGGCCGTCGAGCTGATCGCACTCGTCGCACTGGCCGCGACGTTCGTCCCGGCGCTCGGCGCCGGACCAGCGCTCGACCGGCGCGCCGGACTCGCCGGCGCCGGCGCCTTCCTGATCGCCACCATCGTGGGAGGCGCGCTGTGGGCACAGGAAGCCGACGAAGAGCCCCAGGTCGCCCCATCGACATCTGCCCCGGGCTCGACGGCACCCACCCCGACGACGACCGCCACGACGCCCGCAACCACGGCGCCGCCCACCACCGCTGCGCCCGACACGACGATGCGTGGCAAGGACAAGACGACGAGGCCACCGCGCACGACGACGACGAAGCCACCGCGCACGACGACGACGAGGCCACCGCGCACGACGACGACGAGGCCACCGCGCACGACGCCACCCACCACGGCTTCGCCTACCACCCGGGCGCCCACCACCGAGGCGCCCACAACCGAAGCACCTTCCTCTGGCGTGATGGAGATCTCGATCGTCGACTTCAACTTCGATCCGGCCGAGATGGAAGTCCCCGTCGGCACCACCGTGCGGTGGACGAACAACGACTCGTTCGACCACAACGTGAAGGCCGACGACGGCACGTTCGAGAGCGAGACGCTGGGTGGAGGCGACACGTTCGAGTTCACGTTCGAATCAGCAGGGACGTTCTCCTACATCTGCGGGATCCACCCGTCGATGCAGGGGACGATCACGGTCGTCTGACCTGCGTAACGGTGTTTGTGGCCGAAGGTATCAAGATCCTCCAATCCGTACCGCCGGGGGGCACCGAACCCTCGTCGGACCATCCAACAATGAAGGGGAACGGTTTGACGATGAACATCGACAAGCGGGCCGTGGATTCACTCATCGAAGAATCCCAGGACCTGCAATCCGACGCTCTGCGCGAGTCATACGGCTCGCTCGAGCAGCTCAGGGATATCGGAGCCTCCCGCAAGGGAAAGACTCC
>JALZNU010000058.1 GCA_030857495.1 Actinomycetota bacterium
GGAGTGCAGGCTCGAGCTCGTTCGACCAGAACTCCAAGAACCCGTCCTGATCGGGCCCGATCTGGTGGAAGTAGAGGTGGTCGAACCCGGCGTCGACGAACGAGCGCACCGACTCGAGGAACGGTTCGACGTCGGGTCCGCACGGTGTCTCGCCGACGGCGTCGTCCTCGGTGACGATCTCGGCCGCCTGTTCGAAATGCGTCCACGTCGGCAGGTCCTGGGAGAGTTGCCCGGGGACGGCGCCGTTGGGCCAGTTCTCGTGGACGGTGGCTCGGGCAGCGTCCCCGTCGGTGGCCCAACACACGTCGAGCTGCGCATAGCGCGGACCTGAGCCGCCGTGTTCGAGGTAGCGGTCGATCGGTTCGCGGTCGGGTTCGTGTCCCCAGTAGCCGTCGCCGATGCGCGCTGCCAGCTCCGTTGCGTGCGGGCCGAAGCCGGAGACGATGATCGCCGGCGGGTCGGCGGGCGGGTCGAACAGCTTCGCGTTCTCGACCTCGTAGTGGCGCCCGCGGTGGTCGATCGTCTCGCCCGTCCACAGTGCCCGGATCACCTCGACGGCCTCCTCGAGCATCTCGCGGCGGATGTCGGGCGACGGCCAGCGGTCGCCCAGGACGTGCTCGTTGAGCGCCTCGCCCGTCCCGACGCCGAAGAAGAAGCGGCCGTCGGACAGCAGCGAAGTCGTTGCCGTGGCGTGGGCGATGATCGCAGGGTGGGTGCGGATGGTCGGGCACGTCACCCCGACACCGATCGCGATCCGCTCCGTCGACACCGCGATCGCGCCGAGCACCGACCACACGAACGGGCTGTGGCCCTGCGCACTCACCCACGGATGGAAGTGATCGCTGATCGACACGAAGTCGAAGCCCGCCTCCTCCGCCCGCGCAGCGTTGCGCACGAGTGTCGCCGGGGGATGTTCCTCGCTGGAAAGGCCGAAGCCGAACGTCGTCATGCAGATACCTCGGGGCAGTCGTACCCGAGGTATCCGTCGTCGAACCCTGACGCTGAACGGGGCATCGACCCGAGGGCGGGCGGCGGCTTGGCCCGTACGATGCAGGACGATGAACGCGGTCGCGAACCACGAGCTGTCGGTGCTCGATCTCGCGTTCGTCGGCCCCGGCGAGTCGGTTGCGCAGAGCCTGCAGGGCAGCGTCGCGCTCGCACAGCTGGCGGAACGGCTCGGGTACCGGCGCGTCTGGTACGCCGAGCACCACAACATCGAGTCGATCGCCTCGTCGGCGACGGCCGTGCTGATCGCCCATGTCGCCGCCCAGACGAAGCGGATCCGACTCGGCGCCGGCGGGATCATGTTGCCGAACCACTCGCCGCTCGTCGTCGCAGAACAGTTCGGAACGCTCGCCACGCTGCATCCCGGCCGCATCGACCTCGGACTCGGCCGGGCGCCCGGCAGCGACCAGAACACGATGCGGGCGATGCGCCGCAGCCCACGGTCGGCCGACACCTTCCCCGACGACGTGCTCGAGTTGGCCGGCTACCTCTCTGGTGAGACGAGGATCCCCGGCGTCCACGCAACGCCCGGGCGCGGCACCAACGTGCCGCTGTACATCCTCGGCTCGTCGCTGTTCGGCGCGCAGCTGGCGGCGATGCTCGGCCTGCCGTACGCGTTCGCCTCGCACTTCGCTCCTGCGGAGCTGCTCGAGGCCGTCGAGCGGTACCGCGACGGCTTTCAGCCCTCCGAGCAGCTGCAGGAGCCGTACGTGATCGCCGGTGTCAACGTGATTGCCGCCGACGACGACGAGACGGCGCAGCGCCAACTGCATCTCACGCGTCGGGCGCGGGTGCGCAGCCTCTTCCGTCGCGGCGGGCAGCGCCTCACCGACGAGGAGGCCGACGAGGTGCTCGACTCACCCCAGGCGATGTACGTCGATCAGATGATGACGTACACGGCCGTCGGCACGCCGGATGTTGCGAACGCGTTCCTCGATGACTTCGCCGCGCTTGCCGGCGCCGACGAGCTGATGGTGATCCACCATGGCGACTCGATCGAGCACCGATTGCGATCGCTCGAGTTGCTCGCCAAGGCCGCCGACCTGACACCGGTCTGAGGACCCGGCGTTTCGGCCGCGGCGTCCGAGTGGCCTCAGCGTTCGAGCAGCCGCAACGCCGACGTCGCCGCCCCGGCACCGCACATGCCGTGCACACCGGCACCCGGCGGCGTCGCGGCGGAGCAGAGGAAGACTCCCCTGATGCCGGTGGCGTAGGGGTCGAGGGCGAGCCGCGGTCGCATCACGAACTGGACGGAATCGTTCGCACCGGTCGAGATGTCGCCGCCGATGTAGTTGGCGTTGTAGGACTCGAACGCCGCTGGTCCCATGACACGACGTCCGACGATGCGTTCACGCAAGCCGGGAGCGAAGCGCTCCACCTGATCGAGGATCGCCTCGCTTGCGTCGCCGGCGTAGCCGTTGGGGACGTGGGCATACGCCCAGATCGGGTGCACATCGCCACGTGACCTGGTGGGGTCGGCGACGTGTTGCTGGGCAACGATCACGAACGGTCGGGCGGGCACGCGTCCGGCATGGACCTCACGCTCAGCCGTCGCGATCTGCTCGAAGGTCCCGCCGACGTGCACCGTCCCCGCCAGACGGGCGGACTCGGCGGTCCAGGGCACGCCTCCCTCCACCGCGAGATCGACCTTGAACGCTGCGGGGCCGTGGCGGTAGCGCAGGTAGGCGCGCCGAACCCGGCGCGGGATCGCATCACCGGCGATGCGGACGAACGCACGTGGCGCCACGTCGAAGAGCGCCACGCGGTGCGGTGGCAGCTCTGCGAGCGAGCCGACGCGCGCGCCGGTCTCGATGGTGCCGCCGTGGTGGCGCAGCAACGAGGCGAGCGCATCCGTGATCGTTCGGCTCCCGCCTCGTGCGACGGGCCATCCCACGGCGTGGCACGCGGCCGCGAGCGCCAGCGCCGCTGCGGCGGTGGTTGGCCGCCCGAGTGGATGGATGACGTGCGCGGCGATGCCGCCGAACAGTCCGCGAGTCTCCTCGCGCTTCCATCTCCTGGCGACGAGGCTCGCCGGCCGCAGTGCGGTTGCTCCGAAGCGGGCCAGGCGCAGCGGATGTTCGGGCACGTGGATGATCGGCCGCATGATGTCGCCGGCGAGCTCTGGGAATCCCGACGCCAGGCGGCCGAAGGTGCGTCGCCAGGCGGGACCGTCGGAGCCGAGGCCGGCGACCGTGTCGTCGAGCGAGCGCACCATGACCGCGACACGTCCGCCGTCGAGCGGGTGTGCGACGTCAACGGGAGCGTGACACCAGACGAGCCCGTGGTCGGCGAGCGGCAGCGTCGAGAAGAACGGCGACGCCACCCCGAACGGGTGCACGGCCGAGCACACGTCGTGCAACAGCCCAGGGATCGTCAACTCCTCGGTTCGGGTGCCCCCACCGATGGTGGGTGCGGCTTCGAGCACGGTGACCGAGTAGCCCTCGCGAGCGATGGCGACCGCGGCGGCGAGCCCGTTGGGGCCAGCACCCACGATCACTGCGTCGACAGGGCTGGCGTCGCTCATCACGACCGATCATGACACCGTCGCAGCGGGGCGGCATCGGCGGCGGGTTGCGCTCTATACCCCCTTGGGGTATCGTGGTCTACGAAATGAACGCCACGAACACCACCACGTACACCGTCACCGGCATGACGTGCGCGCACTGCGTCGCCGCCGTGACCGAGGAGGTCACCACGCTCGACGGCGTGATCAGCGTCGATGTCGACCTCGCCACCGGACAGATGGTGGTCACGTCCAGCCGCCCGCTCGACGACGACGTCATCACCGCCGCCGTCGACGAGGCCGGGTACGCGGTCTCACGATGAACGCCGGTACGAAGCTCGGCGCCTACGGATTGCTCCTCGCCGCCGTTTTCGGCGGCGGAGCGGCCGTCGGCGCGATCACCGGCCCGATCGACGTCGGGGGGTCCACGCCGCACGACGCGCCGGACGATGGCCACGGCGCCGACGGATCCGCGCAAGACGACGTCAATGCGACGAGCGAGCTCCCCGCCGCCGGGCTGCTCGTGTCCCAGGACGGTTACACGTTCGAGCCGGAGGAGCGCACCACCGGTGGAGGCGAGTTCGCGTTCACCATCACGGGGCCCGACGGGTCACCCGTGCGGTCCTACGACGTGCTCCATGACCGCGAGCTGCACCTCATCGTCGCATCGCGAGATCTGCAGCAGTACCAGCACGTCCATCCGGAGCGCGATGAGCGCGGCCGCTGGACGGTCGACCTCGACGAGATGCCTGCGGGCGCGTATCGGGCGTTCGCCGACTTCCAGGCGTCCGGTGCCGATCAGTACACGCTCGGTGTCGATCTCTCGGTACCCGGGCCCGCACCCGAGCTCGTGCCGCTGGCGCCACGCTCGACCGATTCGGTCGGCGGCTTCGACGTCACGCTCGATCACGACCTCGACGGGACGAGCACCGAGGTGACCGTCACCGTCCGCCGCGACGGCGAGGTTGTCACCACCGAGCCGTACCTCGGCGCAGCGGGACATCTCGTCGCACTGCGCGACGGCGATCTCGCCTACCTCCACGTCCACCCGCTCGACGAGGACCCTCGCGGGCCCGTGCAGTTCGCAATCGAGGTGCCCTCCGCCGGTCGCTACGCGCTGTTCTTCGACTTCGAGGTCGACGGTGTGGTCCGCACCGCCCGCTTCGTCGTCGACGCCCCCGCTCCTGCCACGGCCGCGCGCCACGGCGACAGCGACGACTCGGATCACTGAGGAGTGTCATGAGCACCGACGCCCCGACCACCCGGCGCGAGAGCACCGTCGACCTCGTCATCGAAGGGATGACGTGCGCATCCTGTGCGGCACGCATCGAGAAGCGGTTGAACAAGCTCGACGGCGTCACCGCCTCCGTCAACTACGCCACCGAGCAGGCGCGCGTCGCCGTGGTCGACGACGTGTCCACGGACGAGCTCATCGCCCAGGTGGAGGCCGCCGGGTACCACGCTCGTCTCCCCGAGCCGGCCCGAACCGGCCCGAGCACCGCACCCGACGGCGAGCCCACCGAGGAGGACGAGACGGCGCCGATGCGCGCCCGCGTGCTGACATCGCTCGTCCTGACGGTCCCCGTGGTCGTGCTCGCCATGATCCCGGCGCTGCAGTTCGACGGCTGGCAGTGGCTGTCGCTGACGCTCGCTGCGCCTGTCGTCATGTGGGGTGCGTGGCCTTTCCACCGCGCGGCGTGGCTCAACCTGCGCCACGCCACGGCCACGATGGACACGCTCATCTCCGTCGGCGTACTGGCCGCGTTCGGGTGGTCGCTGTACGCCCTGTTCCTTGGCACCGCCGGGGAGATCGGCATGACACACGGGTTCTCGTGGACCGCCGAGCGCGGCGCCGGCGACTCTCAGATCTACCTCGAGGTCGCCGCAGGAGTAACCGTGTTCATCCTCGCCGGCCGCTACTTCGAGGCACGCGCCAAGCGTCGCTCGGGTGCCGCGCTGCGAGCGCTACTCGAGCTCGGGGCCAAGGATGTCGCCGTGATGCGCGACGGCGCAGAGGTACGCATCCCGATCGATCAGCTCGTGAAAGGCGACCGGTTCGTCGTCCGGCCGGGCGAGAAGGTCGCCACCGACGGCACTGTGGTCGAGGGCACGTCGGCCATCGATACGTCGCTGCTGACCGGCGAACCGGTGCCGGTCGAGGTGGGTCCGGGTGATGCCGTCACCGGGGCGACGGCCAACGCCGGCGGGCGGCTCGTCGTCGAAGCGACGCGAGTCGGCGCCGACACGGCGCTCGCCCAGATCGCAAGGCTCGTGCAGGACGCCCAGACGGGCAAGGCGCCCGTGCAGCGCCTCGCCGACCGCGTGTCGGCGATCTTCGTGCCGATCGTCATCGCCGTCGCGGTCGCAACGCTCGGTTTCTGGCTCACGGCTGCCGCGACCGATAGCGCCACGGCGGCGTTCACGGCCGGCGTCGCCGTGCTCATCATCGCCTGCCCGTGTGCACTCGGGCTCGCGACACCCACGGCGCTGATGGTGGGCACCGGACGCGGGGCACAGCTCGGCATCCTGATCAAGGGACCCGAGGTGCTCGAGTCCACGCGTCGGGTCGACACCATCGTCCTCGACAAGACCGGCACGGTGACGACCGGGCGGATGGCGCTCGCCGACGTCGCCGTCACCGACGGCACGACGGTCGACGAGGCACTGCGTCTCGCCGGCTCGCTCGAGGACGCCAGCGAGCACCCGATCGCCCAGGCGATCGCGTCTGGGGCACGTGCCCGCGGTGTCGAGCTCACGAGCGTCGAATCGTTCGCCAGCGCCGAGGGTCTCGGCGTGCAGGGCGTCGTCGACGGTCACGCCGTGATCGCCGGGCGCGAGCGGTTCCTCGCCGACAGGTCGCTGACGCTGCCCAACGACTTGCGCGCGGCGAAGGACGCCGCCGAGGCCGAAGGGAAGACACCGATCCTCGTCGGCTGGGACGGCGAACCTCGTGCGGTCATCGTCGTCTCCGACACGATCAAGGACACGTCGGCGCAGGCCGTTGCGCAGTTCCGCGAGCTCGGGCTCGAACCCGTGCTTCTCACGGGGGACAACGAACGCGCCGCCCGGTCCGTCGCCGGCGAGGTCGGTATCGACGAGGTGGTCGCCGAGGTCCTGCCAGAGGAGAAGGTCGATGCCATCCGGCGACTGCAAGGCGAGGGCCGCGTCGTGGCGATGGTGGGCGACGGCGTCAACGATGCCGCCGCCCTCGCGCAGGCGGACCTCGGTCTCGCGATGGGCACCGGCACCGACGTGGCGATCGAGGCGAGCGACATCACCCTCGTGCGCGGCGACCTGCGCTCCGCCGGTGACGCGATCCG
Source organism: Actinomycetota bacterium (assembly GCA_030857495.1). GTDB lineage: Bacteria > Actinomycetota > Acidimicrobiia > Acidimicrobiales > Ilumatobacteraceae > JACDHN01. The sequence goes on from JALZNU010000058.1 coordinate 6,829, forward strand.
CTTGTCCCGCCGCACGCTGTCCACCATCAAGGGCAACCTGTTCTGGGCGTTCGCCTACAACGTGGCCGCACTCCCCCTCGCCGCAGCCGGACTGCTCAACCCGATGCTCGCCGGCGCCGCCATGGCCGCCTCGAGCGTCTTCGTCGTCACCAACAGCCTGCGCCTCCGGAGGTTCGATACCCAATGACCGACAGCCACCCGACTCGCGGTTACGTCGACAGCAAGGCCGACTACGCCAAGCGACTCAGCCGCATCGAAGGTCAGGTGCGCGGCATCGCCCGCATGATCGACGAGGACAAGTACTGCATCGACGTGCTCACCCAGGTCAGCGCCGCGACGAAGGCGCTGCAAGCCGTCGCCATCAGCCTCCTCGACGAGCACGTCCATCACTGCGTGCGCAACGCCGTGAAGGATGGCGACGACGCCGCTCTCGACACGATGATCACCGAGGCCACCCAGGCAATAGCCCGCCTTGTAAAGGCCTGACCTCCTCTCGGCGACCGATGCGTGCCTGTGCCAGCGGTTTCCGGGGATGCCGCGTGTTTTCGCGGACACAGCCGGCGGGAGCGATGAGTTCGGGATGCGGAGGGCGTCACTATGGTCATGACCATCGCAGCTGGATCCGGAGCGACGCTGGGCACGAGGGACACGATCGTCCTCGTCGGCACGACGAAGGGGTTGTTCACCCTCGCCTCGGGCGATGGTCGGGCCGGCTTCGAGCTGAGCGGGCCGACGTTCGCCGGCGAGGAGGTGTACGCCACCTGCATCGATACCCGGTCGGCTGCAACGCGACTGTTCACGGGGTCGACCAGCAACCATTGGGGACCGGTGCTGCGGCGATCTGACGACCTTGGCGTGACGTGGACCGAAGACGAGCAGGCCGCACTGCGATTTCCGGATGGTGCCGACGCCTCGTTGGCGAGGATCTGGCAGCTGGCACCCGGCCCGAACGACGAGCCAGACGTGATGTACGCCGGTGTCGAGCCTGCTGCGCTGTTCCGCAGCGACGACGGCGGGCGCAGCTTCTCTCTGGTCAGCGGATTGTGGGACCACCCACACCGCACGCAGTGGCAACCCGGCGGTGGCGGCCTGTGCCTTCACACCGTGCTCGTCCACCCGGAGGAGTCCCACCGTTTGCTGATCGCCATCTCTGCGGCCGGGGTCTACCGGTCCGACGACGCCGGTTCGTCGTGGCACGCGAGCAATCGTGGGATCGTCGTCGGCTTCGTTCCCGACGGGGAGGCGCTCGAGTTCGGTCAGTGCGTGCACAAGGTGGCGCGGGACGCCGCTGATCCCGGGCGCCTTTACCTCCAGCACCACGGCGGCATCTACCGCAGCGATGATGGCGGCGACGTGTGGACGGCGATGACGGGGATCGCCGGGATGGACTTCGGGTTCCCGGTCGTCGCCCATCCGGCGCAGCCGTCGACCGCCTATCTGCTGCCACTCGAGAGCGACGAGTATCGGTGCACCCCTGACGGGCAGTGCATCGTGTGGCGGACCACCGATGCCGGCGAGACGTGGGAGCCCCTCACCACCGGGCTCCCGCAGCGCGACGCCCACCTCACCGTGCTGCGCGATGGGTTCACCACCGACGGACAGGACCCGGCTGGCCTCTACTTCGGCACCCGCACGGGCGAGGTGTACGCGTCGACCGATGACGGTGACTCGTGGCGCCTCCTCGCCGAACACTTGCCTCCCGTGACGTCGGTGCGGGCCGCGCCGATCGTGGTGTGATCGCGATGAACGTCCGTGTCCGCGTCCCCACGCAGCTCCGCGACCTCGTCGCCGGCGCCTCCGTCATCGAGGTCGGCGT
>JALZNU010000059.1:0-4287 GCA_030857495.1 Actinomycetota bacterium
GTGGGCTCGCACGACCGTCGAGAACAGCCACGTGCGGATGATCTCGGGACCTTGGGGCCGCAGGTCCATCGGGAACAGCGTGGTGAAGCGGTCCTGGTCCTCGGTCCAGCCGGCGGCGATCTGGGGCGTGAGCGACGACGTCGCCCAGGTGTCCATGATGTCGGCCTCGCCGACGAAGCCGCCCGGCTGGTGGCGCTGGGACTCGTCGAAGCCAGGGGGTGCGTCGGTCGACGGATCGATCGGAAGCGAGGTGACTTCTGGCAGCAACGGGCGCTTGTGGTCCGGCTCGCCGTCGTCGTGGAGCGGGTACCACAGTGGGATCGGCACGCCGAAGAAGCGCTGGCGACTGATCAGCCAGTCACCGTTGAGCCCGCCGACCCAGTCCTCGAAGCGGTGGCGCATGTGCGGCGGGTGCCATGCGAGCTGCCGCCCACGCTCGAGGAACGTGTCGCGCAGCGTCTGATCGCGACCGCCGTTGGCGATGTACCACTGGCGGCTCGTCACGATCTCGAGCGGGCGAGAGCCGCGTTCGTAGAACTTGACGGGGTGTGTCAGTGGTCGCGGCTCACCGAGCAGCTCGCCGCTCGCGACGAGCGCCTCGACGATGGCGCGCTGGCCCTGCTTCACGGTGCCGCCCGCCATCGCTGCGTACGCCGAGCGGGCGCCGTCCGACGTGATCCAGTCGGGGCACTTGCGAGCGAACCGTCCGTCACGCCCGATCAGTGCCCTCATGGGGAGTTGCAGCTCGCGCCACCAAGTGACGTCGGCGGCGTCACCGAACGTGCAGATCATTGCGATGCCCGTGCCCTTGTCGGGCTCGGCGAGCCGGTGGGCGACGACGGGCACCTCGACACCGAACAGCGGCGAGGTGACCGTGGTGCCGACGAGCGCGGCGTGGCGTTCGTCATCGGGGTGGGCGACGAGGGCCACGCAGCTCGGAACGAGCTCGGGTCTCGTGGTGTCGACGACGACGTCACCGCTGCCGTCGGAACGATGAAACGCCAGCGCGTGGTAGGCGCCGGGGCGCTCGCGGTCCTCCATCTCGGCCTGCGCGACGGCCGTGCGGTCGTCGATGTCCCACATCGTCGGAGCCTCTGCGCTGTAGGCGTCGCCGCGATCGAGGTTGTGCAGGAAGGCGAGCTGGCTCGTTCGGCGGCTCACCTCGCCGACGGTCGTGTAGAGCAGCGTCCAGTCGACGGAAAGCCCGAGGCGCCGGAAGATGTCCTCGAAGACGCGCTCGTCGTCGGCCGTGAGGCGTTCGCAGAGGGCGATGAAGTTGGGGCGGCTCACCGGGATGTCGCGCTCGGGCGGCTCGGCAGGCGGCTCGAAGTCGGGGTCGTACGGCACCGTCGGGTCGCAGCGCACGCCGTAGAAGTTCTGCACACGCCGTTCCGTGGCAAGACCGTTGTCGTCCCAGCCGATGGGGTAGAAGACGGACTTCCCGGTCATCCGCTGGTAGCGGGCGATGGCGTCGGTCTGCGTGTAGCCGAAGATCGTCCCCATGTGGATCGATCCCGAGACGGTGGGCGGTGGCGTGTCGATGGCGAACACGTCGTTGCGATGTGCCGATGGGTTGAATCGGTACGTGCCGTCCTCGTCCCAGCGCGCCGCCCAGACGGCCTCGATACCGTCGAGCGAGGGGCGTTCGGGAATGGTGTACATCGGCGGACAGGCTACGCCTCGTAGGCTGTGCGGCCATGCTCCGCCTCTTCGACACCGCATCGCGCGAGGTCCGTGAGCTGGCACTCCGTCAGCCCGACACGCTGTCCGTGTACGTCTGCGGGCCGACGGTCTACGGCCCGCCGCACATCGGCCACGGCCGGATGGCGCTCGTCTTCGACGTCCTCCGCCGCTACGCCGAGTGGAGCGGCCTCGAGGTGCGCTTCGTCTCCAACGTCACCGACATCGACGACAGGATCATCGAGCGCGCCGCTCGCGAGGAGCGCCCCTGGGACGAGATCGCGCAGCGGTGCGAGCAGGTGTGGTTCGGGGCGATGGACCGTCTCGACGTGAAGACGCCGACGGACGTGCCCCACGCCACCGAGTACGTCGCGCAGATGGTGACGATGATCGGCGAGCTCGTCGACATCGGGCGCGCCTACGTCACCGACGACGGCGTCTACTTGATCGCCTCGTCGGTCGAGGACTACGGACTCCTCGCCCACCAGTCGCTCGACGAGATGCTCGCCGGTGGCGGCGATCGTGAGGTGTTCGGCGCAGAGAACAAGCGCGAGCCTGCCGACTTCGTGCTGTGGAAGCTGTCGAAGCCCGGCGAGCCGTCGTGGCCGTCGCCGTGGGGCGCTGGACGGCCCGGCTGGCACAGCGAGTGCGTCGTGATGAGCCTCGACCTCCTCGGCGAGGGGTTCGACCTGCACGGCGGCGGCATGGACCTGCAGTTCCCGCACCACGAGAACGAGCGCGCCCAGGCCGTGGCGCTCGGCAAGCGGTTCGCCAACCACTGGGTGCACAACGGTTTCGTCGTCGACACGACGGGCGAGAAGATGTCGAAGAGCCTCGGCAACGTCGACAACCTGCTCGACCTCCTCGACCGCTACGACCCGCGGGCGTACCGGCTCGTGGTGCTGCAGAGCCACTACCGGGGGCCGCTGCGAGTGGTGGAGGACAACCTCGACGCTGCCGTCACGACGCTGGCGGGTCTCGACGCGTTCGTCGCAAGGACGTCCGACGTGCGGTTGGCGCCACCTGACGCCGAGGTCATGGCGCGGTTCGTGTCCTGCATGGAGGACGACCTGGACACGTCGGCCGCGATGGCCGTGTTGTTCGAGACGGTGCGCAGGGCCAACAGCGCGCTCGACGCCGGTGACGATGCGGCGGGCTCGCTCGTCGCCGCCGTGGGCGAGATCTGCGAGGCCGTCGGCCTGCGGCTGCGCGCAGGGGCCGACGTCCCCGACGACGTGCTCGACAAGGCACGTGATCTCGACGCCGCTCGTGCGTCGCGCGACTTCGCGACGGCAGACGCGATCAGGGCGGCGCTACACGACGAAGGATGGATCGTGGAGACGACGAAGGGAGGCACGACGGTGCGCGAGGGCCGTTCGTGACCATCGTCGAGCGTTCGACCGATTCTCCCGCGCTGGCACGTCTCGTTGATCTCGAGCGCCTGATCGACAGGCGGCTCGGTCCTCGCCACGGCCCCAGCGCTGCTGCCGGCATCGGTGTCGCCAAGATGGGCTATCGCCCCGGGCTCGACGGGCTACGAGCGATCTCGGTGGTCGCCGTCATCGTCTACCACGCCGGCGTGGTGTTCGCCGACGGCGACTCGTGGCTGCCCGGAGGGTTCTTCGGCGTCGAGGTGTTCTTCGTCGTCTCCGGCTACCTCATCACTTCGCTGTTGCTGGAAGAGCAGGGCGCCAGCGGCTGTGTCTCGCTGCGCAACTTCTGGATGCGCCGCGCCAGGCGGCTGTTCCCCGCGCTGGCGGCGATGCTCGTCGCCGTCGCCTCGTGGGCGGTGTTCTGGGGCAGCGCCGAGCAGACGTCCCAGCTGCGGCGCGACCTGCCGTGGTCGATCCTGTACGCCGGCAACTGGGGTCAGATCCTCGGCGACGCCCCGTACTACTCGGGGGAACCACCGCTGCTGCGGCACGTGTGGAGCCTCGCCGTCGAAGAGCAGTGGTACCTCGTCTGGCCGCTGGTGTTCGTCGCACTCATGGGTTTGTCGCGCGTCCGCAGGGCGCGCATCGTCGCGGCGCTCGGCGTCGCGGCGATGGCGTTGACGGCGTGGCTGAGCTTCGGCGGCTCGCAGCTGCGCAGCCCGATCGGACTCATCGACGGCGTCGACCGGGTCAACTTCATCTACCTCTCGACCCCGACGAGGGCGAGCGGGTTGCTGCTGGGTGCAGCCGCGGCGTTCGTGTGGAGGCCGTGGCGCCGTCGCAGTGCGGTCAGCGCCGAGTCGGCACGGCGTCTCGATGTCGTCGCCGCAGTGGGCATCGCCGTGCTGATCGCCGCTTTCGCGTTCGCCCATCTCCCCGAGAGCTACGTCTACCGCTGGCTGCTCCCGCTCGTGACAGTCGCCTCGCTGGCATTGACCGCGATCGTCGTGGTGCCCGCCTCGACGCGCATCGGGCGGGTCATGTCGTGGCGCCCGCTCGTCGAGATCGGCCGGCGCAGCTATGGCCTCTACCTGTGGCACTGGCCGATCTTCGTCATCGCTGGCGGCACCGGCGGCTGGGACGTGTCGGTCGCAAGGGTGACGATGGCCCTCGTCGCCACCGTGGTCGTGTCGGAGGTGTGCTACCGCTACGTCGAGACGCCGGTCCGCAAGGG
>JALZNU010000059.1:4297-8642 GCA_030857495.1 Actinomycetota bacterium
GGCGCCGCCTGGAGCTGGGAGCGTGTGCCTTCCTCGTCGTCGCGCTGGGCGCCTTCTATCGCAACGTGCAGACGTTCGACGCCGCGCAGGGTGGCCGCGAGACGCAGTTCAGCCTCCCGGCTGCGCCGCCCAGCGAGAACGCTCCCTCCACTCATGTGCCGCAGACCGATGCGACGCTTCCGGTCACCACCGCCGCGGCGCCGCCTGAGCTGCCCGTCGACGTCGGCATCGTCGGCGACTCGCAGGCGCACGCCCTCGCCGTCAACCTGCCGTCGGGGATCGAGTCGACGTTCGCCGTCAACGAGGGCTCGATGGGCGGGTGCAGCATCTACGAGAGCGGCAACGTCGTGTCGAACCGCGACATCCGCAACGACTTCGGGATGTGCGCCAACTGGCGTCAGACGTGGGCCGACGCTGCGGCGGGCAACGACGTCGTGCTCGTCGTGCTCGGGGCGTGGGACGTGTTCGACCTGGAGATAGACGGCCAGACGCTGACGTTCGCGTCGCCCGAGTGGGACGCCGCGTTCACGTCACGGCTGCAGTCGGGCATCGACACGATCAACGCCTCGGGCGCCACCGCGGCGCTGCTCGAGGTGCCGTGCATGCGCCCGATCGACATCGAGGGTGCGGGCGTCCCGGTGCTGCCCGAGCGCGGCGACGACGCCCGCGTGGCGCACGTCAACGACCTCATGCGCCAGCTCGCCGCCGGGCAGGCGGATCGCGCCGGGTTCGTCGCCGGGCCGACGCAGTGGTGCAACGGCAGCCCGGAGGCCACCGACACGGCGTATCGCTGGGACGGCGTTCACGTCTATGTCCCCGGCGCGAACCTCATCTTCGAGACGATCGCGCCGTCCCTCCTCGCCCTCGCCTGATTCCGACCGGTCCGGCCGATCTCAGCCCTCGCTCGGCCGTGTTGGGTTACCCACGGGTAGACACACCGGTTACCGGTTGGTAACATGAGGGGTATGTCGGATTTCTCCCTCAGCCTCAGCGAGGATCAGCTGCAGATCCAGAAGTGGGTCCACGACTTCGCCGAGAACGTCATTCGCCCCGCCGCCCATGAGTGGGACGAGCGCGAGGAGTTCCCTTGGCCCATCGTCGAAGAGGCGGCGCAGATCGGGCTCTATGGCGTCGACTTCCTGCTCAACGCGATCAACGATCCGACCGGGCTGACCCTGCCCCTCGCCGTCGAGGAGATCTTCTGGGGCGACGCCGGCATCGGCCTCGCGATCATGGGATCGGGGCTCGCCGCAGCCGGCATCTCCGGAAACGGCACGCCCGAACAGGTGATGGAGTGGGTGCCGCAGTGCTACGGCACGCCGGACAAGGTCGCGCTCGGCGCGTTCTGTGTCAGCGAGCCCGACGCCGGTTCGGACGTCTCCAGCCTGCGCACCCGCGCCGTGTTCGACGATGCGAAAGACGAGTGGGTGATCAACGGCACGAAGGCGTGGATCACGAACGGTGGCATCGCTGACGTGCACGTGGTGGTCGCCGCCGTCGATCCGTCGCTCGGCGCGAAGGGTCAGGCGAGCTTCGTCGTTCCGCCCGGCACGGCCGGCGTCAGCCAGGGCCAGAAGTACCAGAAGCACGGCATCCGCGCCTCGCACACGGCGGAGGTCGTGTTCGACGACGTGCGGGTGCCCGGCAACTGCCTCCTCGGCGGGCGCGAGAAGCTCGACGCCAAGATCGCACGGGCGAAGGAGGGCACGGCGAGCGGTGTCCAGCCGGCGATGCGGACGTTCGAGGCCACTCGTCCCACCGTCGGTGCGCAGGCGATCGGTGTCGCCAGGGCCGCCTACGAGTACGCGCTCGCCTACGCCAAGGAGCGCACCGCGTTCGGCAGGGCGATCATCATGAATCAGGCGATCGCGTTCAAGCTCGCCAACATGGCGACAGAGATCGACGCAGCCCGCCTGCTGATCCACCGTGCGGCGTGGCTGGCCAACAACGGCGGCTACGTGAACGCCGAGGGATCGATGTCGAAGTACAAGGCGAGCGAGGTCGCCGTGAGCGTCACCGAGGATGCAATCCAGATCCTCGGCGGCTACGGATACACACGCGAGTACCCGGTCGAGCGTTGGCACCGGGATGCCAAGATCTTTACCATCTTCGAGGGCACGAGCGAGATCCAGCAGCTGGTCATCGCTCGGGCCATCTCTGGTCTGCGCATCGAGTAGCGCCAGTCCCTCGAACCGCGATCTGACGCTCGGCGGAGCGTCGGGAGGATCGGCGGCGGCGCGGCGGCCCCCCGGCTGCGCCGCCACCGATCGGCGGACACAGGGCGCAGATCGCGCCCGATCGTTATCGGAGCCTCAGCGCCGCTTCGCGCCGCCGTACTTCATTCGTGTGTCGCTCATCGCCGCCGCACGCGACTCGTCGTCGTTGACGCCGCCGTCGACGGGCTCACCAACGAACAGCGTGTGCGTGCCGTAGTCGTGGGAGTGGCGTACCTCGCACTCGAGCCAGGCGAGCGCCTCGGTGAACACCGGCACGCCGGTCGACCCCTCACGCACGACCCGATCGTTGAGTGTCGTCGTGTCCCCGTCGACGGCGAGCGTCGCCGGTTTGGAGAACTTGACGAATGGCTTCGTGTCCTCGCTCGACCACAAATTGAGCGAGAACGACCCGCCGTCGCCGATCAGGCGGTGCGTCACTGCGTCGTTGTCGACGGCGACCGCGATCAACACCGGCTGCATCGACACTTGCGTGATCCAACTCGTCGTCATCGCGTTCCACTCGTCGCCGGCACGTGACCCAACCAGTGCGAGCGCGTTGGGGATCTTCCACGTGATCCGGTTGACGAGTTCGTTGTCGAGCGCCATCGATCGAACGTATCCGTTCGCCGTCGCCGGTGCTCTGTGGGGGCGAGTAGCGTCGTGCGCCAGACGGGCCACGCGGGCGAGCGTGTTGAGAAGGAGAGACGATGGGCGAATCGTCGGGCCAGCACATCGGGCTGGCGATGTCGGGTGGCGGCCATCGTGCTGCCCTGTTCGGTCTCGGCGCGCTGCTCTATCTCGTCGACGCCGGCAAGGGTCCCGAGATCGCGTGTATCTCGTCGGTCTCCGGTGGGTCGATGACCAACGGCGCTGTGGCGATGACGAGCGACGTGCGAACGGTGTCCCCCGACCAGTTGCGCAAGGACGTGCGACCACTGGTGCGGGCGTGTTCGACGGGCGGGAGCGTCTTCGCCGCGCCGTGGACGTACGCCTACCTCGCGGTCGCGGTGCTGATCCTGGTCGTCGCCACCGTCGCCTGCTTCCCGCTCGAGGGGTACTGGCCGTTCTCGGTGTGGGCGGTGGCGATCGTGGCGCTGGGGTGGTGGCTCCGCAAGCGGGGCTGGGTTGCGGAGCGCTCGTTCGACCGTTCCATCTATCGCGGCGCACGGCTCGACTCGATCCACGCCGGCGTCGATCACGTGATCTGTGCCGCCGACCTGCAGACCGCAGAGGCCGTCTACTTCTCGGGCCGGTTCCTGCACTCGTACCGTCTCGGATAGGGCCGTCCCGGTTCGCTGCGGCTCGCTCGCGCCGTGCAGTCGTCGGCGAACCTCCCGGGCGCGTTCCACTCCCGGCGGCTGGCGACGGCCGATCTCGGCTTCGAGCGGCCCGACGCGGTGCCGCGGATGTTGCTCACCGATGGCGGCGTCTACGACAACATGGCGACGGAGTGGCCGCTGCGTCTGGCGGCGCGACGCAAGGAGGGAAGGGTGCCCGACCCCGCCCCGCACGACGTCGACGAGGTGATCGTCGTCAACTCGTCGGCGGCGCAGGGAGTGCGTTCGAGGCGCAGTGTCGACATTCCGGTCGTCGGCGAGCTCACCGAGCTGCTCGCGGTGAAGGACGTGCTCTACGATCAGAGCACGGCCGTGCGACGCCGGCTGCTCGACCTGCGGTTCCGCACTGCCGCCGCACAGGACGACGGCATCGTCGGGACGACCGTGCAGATCGATCGCTCGCCCACCGAGCTGGCGCACCGGTTCGAGCGTGGCGGCGACGAGCTGGCGCAACGCGCGCGGGTAGCCCTCGCTCATCTCGCCGAGCTGAGCGACGACGAGTGGCAGGCCGAGGCGCAAGCCAGCCGCAGCGTCAAGACGGCACTCTCGAAGATCCCCGCCGATCGCGCCGCCCGGCTCCTCCGCCACGCGTATGCGCTGACGATGGCGAACACGCACGTGCTCCTCGACTACCCGCTGCTGCCGCTACCGGCACTTCGCGACCTCGAGAGCTTGACGCAATGAGCGAGCAATGATCGAGCGCATTCCGGCCGAGCGAACGCCAGTGAGTCGGACGGTGACGGGGTGCGGGGGCGCAGCCCCCGGGAAGCGATGAGCGAGCGGCGATGACGA
>JALZNU010000319.1 GCA_030857495.1 Actinomycetota bacterium
GACGAGATCTTCGCTGCCGAGATGACGGTGCGCCCCGACGGCACATACTCCGGTGAGATGCGCACGGTGCCACCGACCGGTGAGACGCGTGCGCAGATCCTCGCCGAGTACTGCGCCGCCGAGGGGTTCCGGATGGACGAGTGCGTCGCCTACGCTGACGCCTCGAGCGATTTGCCGCTGCTCGAATCCGTCGGCTTCCCGGTTGCCGTGAACCCCGAGACGCGCCTCGCTGCGGTCGCCCGCAAACGCGGCTGGCTCGTCGAACACTGGGACCGAGCGAGCGGCGCCCCGCGGTCGCTGCTGCCCATCGGACCGCTCCTTACCGAGCGTGAGCGCAACCGGCGGTTCTCGTGAAGGCGCTGCAGGTGTCGCGCAGCGTGGCACGCATCGGTCTCGCCCGGGTCGCCTCGGCCGTGAGCGCCGGCGCGTCGGCGCGCCTCGGACCGCTCGAACTTCGCTCGATCGACCCACCCGAGCTGCCGGGCGACGGATGGCACCGGCTCCACACCCGCCTGTCGGGGATCTGCGGCTCCGACCTTTCGATGATCGAGGGCCACACGTCGCGCTACTTCGACGACTGGGTGAGCTTCCCTTTCGTGCCGGGCCACGAGGTGGTCGCCGAGCTCGACGACGGCACCCGCGTGGTGCTCGAACCGGTGCTCGGTCACGCGGCGCGTGGCGCGACACCGCCGTTCGAGGGCGCGGCGCCCGGTGACGGGGACGACTACGCCCACCTCGTCGGCGGATCGCTCGAGCCGGGGATCCAGACCGGGTACTGCCACTCGACGGGCGGCGGCTGGTCGAGTGATCTCGTCGCCCACGAGAGCCAGCTCCATCGTCTGCCCGACGACATGAGCGACGAGACGGCGCTGCTCGTCGAGCCGTTCGCCGGAGGGATCCACGCCGCGCTGCAGTCGGCGCCGGTGCTGGCCGGTCGCGACGGGCCGCTCGTCGCCGTGTTGGGCGCCGGCACGATGGGACTCGGCGCCATCGCCGGCCTGCGCCGATACGTGCCGGACGTGACGATCGTGGTCGGCGCCCGCTATCCCCACCAGGTTCGCTTCGCCAGCGAGCTCGGCGCCGACGAAGTCGTCGCACCGGGTGAGCTGGCACGAGCAGTGCGGCGCCGCGTCGGCTGCCATGTCGTCGGTGACTTCCTGTCGGGCGGCGCCGACGCCACGATCGACGCCGTTGGTTCGTCCGACTCGCTGACGTCGTGCCTGCGCCTCACCCGCCCGCGCGGCCGAGTCGTGCTGATGGGGATGCCCGCCGAGGTCACGATCGACCTCACGGGCCTCTGGCACCGCGAGACCGAGATCGTCGGCGCATACACGTACGGCACCGAGACGCTGCCAAGCGTCGAGGGCGCCGGCCGGACGAGCGACCGCCAGGGAGCCGGACGGCGATGGGGTCCGGGGGCGCAGCCCCCGCAGCAGCACGGCACCGAGACGCTGCCAAGCGTCGACGGCGCCGGCCGGACGGTTACGACGTTCGAGCTGGCGATGGAAACCGTGGTGGCGGTCAACGCCGGACGGCTCGTGTCGGCCGTCTACCCCCTTTCCGAGTACCGCGACGCGATCGCCCACGCGGCAGCCGCCGGGCGTCGCGGCGCCGTCAAGATCGCTTTCGATCCCCGCAAGGGAAGGAACTGACCATGCCCCGTCCAGGGTTCGTCCTCGACGTCGATCGCTCGACGCCACCGATCATGTTCTGGCGCGGTGAAGGGTTCAGCCTCGAGAAGCTCCCGGCAGACCGGTCACGCGTGATCTATCCGCCAGAACCGCTCCCCGCGCTCGACGACATCGACGGCGCGATCGATTACGCGCTGCGCAACCCGATCGACCACGACCCGTTGCCGAGCCTGATGCAGGCAGGCATGAAGCTCACGATCGCGTTCGACGACGTCAGCCTCCCGCTGCCGAAGATGCGTCGTCCCGACATCCGCCAGCGCGTGATCGAAGCCGTGCTCGACATGGCGGCGGACGCAGGCGTCGACGACGTGGTGCTCGTCGCCGCCCTCGCCCTCCACCGACGGATGAGTGAGTCGGAGCTGCGTCACGCCGTCGGTGATCGCGTCTACGACGCCTTCGAGCCGCGCGGCCTGCTCACGCAGCACGATGCCGAGGATCCCGACAACCTCGCCTTCCTCGGCACGACACCCGGGGGCGAAGAGGTCGAGATCAACAAGCGGGCGGCGGAGTCGGATCTGCTCGTCTACGTCAACATCAACCTCGTGGCGATGGACGGCGGATGGAAGTCGACCGCCACCGGGCTCGCCTCGTACCGCTCGCTGCGCCACCATCACAACCCCGAGACGATGGAGCACAGCACGAGCTTCATGGACCAGCACCGCAGCGAGCTGCACAAGAGCAACTGGCGGATGGGCAAGGTGCTCGTCGACTCCGGCGTGAAGATCTTCCAGATCGAGACGACGCTCAACACCGACACGTTCCCGTCGTCGTTCGAGTTCCTCGCCAAACGCGAGTGGGAGTGGACAGCGCGCGACCGTGCGGCGTTCGTCGCCTCGTCGAAGTCTCTCGGCCGGACTCCCCCTCGCCTCGCGCGTCGGATCTTCCACTCGATCGAGGCGCCGCACCAGATGACGAGCATCCAGGCGGGCGAGGTCGAGGCGGTGCACGCCGTGGCGACCGAACGCGTCTACGAGCAGCAGATGATGGAGGTGCACGGCCAGACGGACATCCTCACGATGGGGATCCCGTTCATCTGCCCGTACAACGTCAACTCGGTGATGAATCCGATCCTCGTGATGTGCACGGGTCTCGGCTACTTCTTCAACCTCTACAGGGGCAAGCCGCTCGTGCGGGAGGGCGGCGTGGTGATCATGACGCACCCGACGCCGAAGGACTTCCATCCAGTCCACCATCCGAGCTACATCGACTTCTTCGAGCAGGTGCTCGCCGATACGACCGACCCGCACGAGATGTCGAAGA
>JALZNU010000320.1 GCA_030857495.1 Actinomycetota bacterium
CGACGCGCCACCGGGTGCGCGGCGTGCTCACCCGCGACGACGCGCAGCTCGTGTTCGTCGACACGCCCGGGTTGCACAAGGCGGTCACAGCGCTCGGCGAACGTGTCAACGCCACCGCGCTCGCCTCAGTCGACGACGTCGATGTCACCTGCCTCGTGCTCGACGCCACGGCCCCGTTCGGCGGTGGTGACCGCTGGGTCGCGGCACGGCTCCGTCCCGCCTCGACCGTCGTGGTCGTCAACAAGATCGATCGGGCGACGACCGACCAGGTGGCGCGCATGCTCGCTGCCTCGTCCGAGCTGGACGCCGCCGCCTACGTGCCGGTGTCGGCGCGCACCGGCGACGGTCTCGACCGCCTGCTCGACGAGCTCGTGTCGCGGGCGCCGGAGGGGCCGCAGTTCTTTCCCGCCGACACCGTGCGCGACGTGCCCGACGAGCAGTGGGTGGCCGAGCTCGTGCGCGAGCAGCTGCTCGCGGTGACGCGTGACGAGCTCCCGTACTCCATCGCGACGCGGGTCGCGGAGTGGGAGTGGCCACGGATACGGGTCGAGATCATCGTCGAGCGTGAGAGCCAGAAGCCGATGGTGATCGGCAAGGGCGGCAGCGTGTTGAAGCGGGTCGGTCAGCTCGCTCGCCAGCAAATGCCCGAGGGCGTGTACCTCGAGCTGCGGGTCAAGGTCGACAAGAACTGGCAGCATCGCGCCGACCGCGTCGAGCGACTCGGCTACTGACGACTCGAGCGGCTCAACCGCCGGGCGCGGTTTTGGCGGCGGCGGTCACCGGCACGGTCGAGTCGATGGAGTCGGTCGGCGCGGCAGTGGTCGGCGCGGCAGTGGTCGGCGAGCTGGTCACCGGCGCGCTCGTGCCCGACGTGGTCGGCACGGTCGAGTCGGGCGGCGCGTAGGGGTCATCGGCGACGAGCGAGGCGAAGTCGTCGAACGACAGCGGCTCACCGGGCTCGCTGACGCCGAGCTGGTCAGGAATGAGCACGGGGATCGGCTCGCCGTCGAGGCTGAACGACACCTGGCCGATGCCAGGCCGCCGCGTCAGCGTGAGCACGAGCTGGGCGGTGGCGAGCGACTGGTCGTCGACCTCGAGCTCGCGGAACACGTCGCCACGCATGTCGACAAGGGCGATGCCGTCCTCCTCGGCGACCGACCCGACGAGAGTCGGCAGCACGACCGTCTCCAGCTCGGCGCTCGGCGCCGGATCGCCCAGATCGATCGGCGGGCCGTCGGCGAGCGTGTCGACGATGACCGGCGGCGCCGCAGGACGACCCAGCTCGACGTCGGTGGACCGCAACTGCTCGCCGTCGACGAAGTACAGCTCGACGCGTTCGGTGACGATCAGCGTGACCGACGGGCGTGGTCCGATGCGCCGAATCGTCGTGGTTGTGACGGAGCCTTCGGTGATCGGTCTCGTCGTGGTCGTCGTGGTGCTGGCGACACCGATGAACGGGCTGTCCCCGGGATCGTGCGGGACGAAGTCTGACTCGCTCGGGACACCGCAGGCGCCGACGATCCCGGCGATCGCGGCCGCGCCGGCTGCCGCCGCGATCAGGACCGTTCCCCGGCTGTGCCGCCGGGCTTGGCGGCGAGCGTCCTCCTTGCCACGCGCGGTCATCGTCCCGTCCCGATCTCGACCACGAAGCGGGCACCGCCGTCGGGTGCGTCCGTCACCCAGGCCCGTCCACCGAGTGCCGAGGCGTGCTCGGAGACGAGGGCCAACCCGAGCCCTGTGCCCACACGGTGGCGGGCGGCGCTGCCACGGGCGAAGCGCTCGAAGATGCGGATCCGTTCGTCGGGTTCGACGCCCTCGCCGTGATCGTCGACGGCGATCTGGATCAAGTCCGGCGCGGAGCCGCTGGCGATCGTGATCCGCGTCGGCCCGCCGGCGTGGTTGTGTGCGTTCGTCAGCAGGTTGGAGAGGATGCGCTCGTAGCGCAGCTTGTCGGTGTCGATGATGGGGTCCATCCGCTTCGCCAGCTCGACGGGCACCTCGGCCATGCCGTTGCGGGCGGCGATCCGGCGACTGAGATCGACGATGTCGACCTCCTCGGTGTTGACCTCCGTCGCGCCGGCGTCCATGCGTGACAGCTCGAGCAGGTCGAGCACCATGTCGTCGAACCGCCGTACCTGGCTGACGACGACATCGAGCGCTTGGCGGCTGCGGTCGGACAAGTCGTCGCTGCGGGCGTCGAGGACCTCGATCGCGGCGGCCAGCGCGGTGATCGGTGAGCGCAGCTCGTGGCTCACGTCGGAGGCAAACCGTGCTTCGCGTTCGATGCGTGCCTGCACGGCGTCGACCATGGCGTTGAACGAGCCGGCGAGACGGTCGAGGTCGGGGTCGTTCTCCGGCTCGACGCGGGTGTCGAGACCACCGCTGGCGATGGCGCCGGCGGCGTCGGCGACGCGAGTGATGGGTCGCAGCAGGCGCTTGCTCGTCGACCAGCCGAAGAACGTCGCCAGCATCGTCGTCACGAACGTGCCGACGACGAGCACCGTCAGCACGGCGCGCAGCGTCCGCTCGGTGGGTGCGAGCGGGAACGCCTCGATGTACCCCGTGTCGGGTCCTGGCAGGTGGAGACCGATGGCGAGGTAGGGATCGCCGTCGACGGTGAACCGCTGCGACCCGGACTCGCGGTTGCCGACAGCCTCGCGCAGGGCGACGGGCAGGTCGTCGACCTGGAAGCCGAGATCGGTCGGCTGCTCCGGTTCGGTGAGGAAGGCGAAGCCGTCGGGCTCGGTGCGCAGCGCGTCCCGGAAGAAGATGTCGATTGTGCCGGGGTCTTGGCGCAGCTTGTCGCGCACCTCGCGAGCGTTCACGTCCGCTTGCTGGCGCGCCGACGTCGTGCGCTCGTCGAGCAGGAAGTTGCGGGCGAACTGGTACGTCACAGCGGTGAGCGCGATGCCGGCGGTGAGGGCGACGAGGGCGAAGAACAGCGTGACCC
>JALZNU010000060.1 GCA_030857495.1 Actinomycetota bacterium
GGCGATCGCCGCGGTGGAGGCGGCGGGCGGCGTCGTCGACTTCGGCGCGTTGAGCTCGACGTGTCGTGCCGATGCGTCCGAGATGCCGGTCATCGTCGCCGCGCTGTTGACGGCGGCATTCGCCAATGGGGCGTCCGGCGTCCGCCTCTCCGTCGAGCACGAGGGCGCCGGAGCATGAGCGCGCCTTGCGAGCGAATCATCGTTACGGCGCGCCGCTGCTCAGCAGCGGAGCTGTCATTGGGGCACCGTCCGTCGTACTGGGCGAACCTCCACGCGGCCATGGTGCACCAATGAGCGGGTCGCGATCGACCCGCCAGCGAACGCGCCGCCCGCCGGCCGAGCCCGAGCGCCATCCGCTCGTCGACGCCGTCAGTCCCGTCGTCGACGCGGTCGGTGCGACGTTCGTGCCACCTGATGCCGCCGAGCCGAGTGATGTCCCGCTCGTGTGGGACGGGGTGACGGTCGGCGCTGTTCGCCTCCCACCGTTGCACGGTGCGCTCGACCGGCTCATCGATGCCGTCGAGACCGAACTCGGCGGCACGCTCGCGTCGCTCGCCAGGGATGACAAGCAGAAGGCGATCAGGTTGCTCGACGAGCGCGGCGCGTTCATCCTGCGTCGCGCCGTGGAGGACGTCGCCGACGCGATGAGCGTGAGCCGCATCACGGTGTACAACTACCTCAACGCCATCCATCGATGAGCGCCGGCGAGTCCGTCGCGCCGCTGACGGGCGTCGAGCGGTTCGAGGTCGTCGCGTTCGACGCCGACGACACGCTGTGGCACAACGAGGACCGGTTCGTCGAGGTGCAGGCGCGCTTCGTCGAGCTGGTCGCCCCGCATGCGCCGAGGGGCATCGACGTCGCCGACGCGCTGCACGCGACGGAGATGGCGAACCTCGCCGACCTCGGGTACGGCGTGAAGGCCTTCGTGCTCTCGATGGCGGAGTGCGCGATCGACGTCACCAACGGCGCGGTGCCGATGCCCGTCGTGCGCGAGCTCATCGGCCTGGCTCGAGAGATGCTGACTGAACCGGTGCGACTACTCGACGGTGTCCCGGAGGTGCTCGAGCAACTCAGCGGTGACTACCGGCTCGTCGTCGTGACGAAGGGCGATCTCGTGCACCAGGAGCGCAAGGTGACCACGTCGGGGCTCGAGCACTTCTTCGAGTACGTCGAGATCGTGTCCGAGAAGGATCCGCCCACGTACCGCACGCTCATCGACCTGCTCGGTGTCGAGCCCGCCCGCTTCTGCATGATCGGCAACTCGGTGCGCAGCGACGTCCTTCCCGTGCTCGAGCTCGGCGCCCACGCCGTGCACATCCCGTACACGTACACATGGCAGCACGAGCACGTCGAGCACGGAACCGGGTTTGCCGAGCTCGGCTCGATCAGGGAGTTGCCGGACTACCTCGCTGGTGCCACGTCGTGACGGGGGAGCGAGCGGCACCACCAGTCGAACAGTTCGTCGTCGTCGACGCCGTAGGCCGCGTCGACGAGCCGGCCGCAACGCGTCACGTCACCTGACCACAGCGCATCGACGGCGTCGTCGAGCGAGCCCTCCGGCCACGGCAGCTCGGCCAGCGTTCGGGGTCCCACGCGCATCGCGCTCGCCGAGAGCCCGCTGCCGGCGTGCTGGTGCCATGCCCACACGGTGGCGACCGGCGACGTGAGCACGGCAGCGATCTCCCACACCGCACGGGTGGCGTCGTCCGTGACGAGCGGCAGCGGTGTCACCGTGGTGACGGGCACGCCGGGCAGCAGCGTCCCCTCGGGGTCGGCGACGGCTTCGAGCACCCGTGTCTGGCTGGCGACGAGCACCTTCGGCACGAGCTTGCGGTGCGCCCACGCCTGCATCGCCGGCGACAACCGATCGATGGTGACCCGGGGCTCGGCGAGCTCTCGCCGGGCGAACCTGGCTGAGCGGGCGCCCCAAAGCAACCGACCGGGATCGATGAGCCCGCACGTGACGAGGGGTGGGCCGTCACCACCGTCGACGACACCGGGAACGAGGCCGTAGTACTCGTCGCGGAAGTTCGCACGCAGCGTCGCCCGATCACCGAGCGAGCCGCTTGCGTCGAGCGGAGGGACGCCAGGGATGCCGAGCCCCGCTGCAACGATGCCGGTCCAGGATGACCCGCGATTCTCATCGCGATCTGACGCCAGAAGTGGCGTGAGATCGCGATGAGAATCGGTCGTTTCGAACACGAGGGCGCAGACGAGCACGGCGGCGTCGAAGTGGTGTCCGGGTGACCACCACGACCACGTGCGTCGCGCCCGCCGATCGATCTCGGCGCGCACCGGCGCGGCATCGCGCGACGACAGCACGGACTGCGGGAGCACGAGCGCGAGGCGGGCACCGTGGCGTCGGGTCAGCTCGAGCGCCATCGCGAGGAAGTCGACCGCGGCGTCGGCGTAGACGCCGCCGCCCCAGACGCCGACGCGACGCCTCGACGTCGACGTCGCGAGCTGCGACAGGAACGGCGGGTTGCCGATCACCAGGTCGTAGTGCGCACGCTGCCAGTCATGGCCGAGCGCGTCACCGCACCGGACCGTCACGGTGCGTGACGGCGGCGCCCCTGCCGTCAGCGCTGCGCCGGCACTGGCGGCTGCGTCGGGATCGATGTCCCACCCGGTCACCTCGATGTCGGCTGCGACCGCTTCGAGCGCCCGGGCCGCAGCGAGGAGGAAGCGGCCGTCGCCGCATGCAGGGTCGACGACGCGGACGGGACGCCCCTCAGGGAGACGCCATCGCTCCAACGCGCCCGACACGAGTCGGTCGACGAGGTCGGGGGGCGTGTACCAGGCGCCGGTGCGCTTGCGCTGCGCAGCTTCGGCGGACCCCACGTCGGGAGCCTAGGGTGCTGCCGTGTCCGCCTCGGCGATCCCGGATCCTGATCGGGCCGTGCCGACTCGTGCGGATCGCTACCTCTCGTTCTCTCGTGACGAGTGGTCCGAGCTGCGGGCAGCGACGCCGATGACCCTGCGCGAGCACGATCTCGACCGGCTCCGCGGCATCAACGAGCGCATCGACCTCGACGAGGTCGCCGCCGTCTACCTGCCGCTCTCGCGCCTGCTCAACCTGTACGTCGCCGCGACGCAGGATCTGCACAAGGTGTCGGCGACGTTCCTCGGCGCGATGGCACCGAAGGTTCCCTACGTCATCGGCGTCGCCGGCAGCGTGGCGGTCGGCAAGAGCACGTTCGCAAGGATCCTGCAGGCGCTGCTCGCTCGATGGCCGGACCATCCGAAGGTCGACCTCGTGACGACCGACGGCTTCCTCTACCCGAACAAGGTGCTGGAGGACCGCGACCTCATCAATCGCAAGGGCTTCCCCGAGTCGTACGACACGCGGCGGCTGCTGGCGTTCCTGCGCGAGGTGAAGAGTGGCGCCGAGTGCGTCCACGCACCCGTTTACAGCCACGTCGTGTACGACATCATCCCCGACGAGTTCGTCGACATCGAGCAGCCCGACATCTTGATCCTGGAGGGACTCAACGTGTTGCAGGGCGGCGTCGGCGGAGGCGGGCCCGGCGCACCCGACGAGTTCGTCAGCGACTACTTCGACTTCTCGATCTACATCGACGCCGACGAGGCGGACATCGAAGGGTGGTACGTCGATCGATTCCTCGCGCTGCGCAACGCCGTGTTCCAGAACCCGGCGAGCTTCTTCCGCCACTTCGCCGCCCTCAGTGACGAGGACGCGGTGATCATCGCCAAGGGAATCTGGAGCGACATCAACGGGCTCAACCTGCGCGACAACATCAAGCCGACACGCGAGCGTGCGTCACTCGTGCTGCGCAAGTCGGTCGACCACCGCGTGCACGACATCCGCCTGCGCAAGCTGTGAACGGCACGAGGCGTTGACGCCTCGCGCTGCCAGACTTCCCCCGTGCTTCGCCGCCTGGTCGCCGTGAACGCCGTGTCGGCAGTGGTCGTGACCGCCGCACTGCTCGTCGCCTGTGGCGGCGACGATGCCGCCGAGCCGGAGGCGACGCTGTCGCCGGCGGCTGCCGCAGGGTTCGACGTGTTCAGCGACAACGGATGCGTCTCGTGCCACGGCGCCAACGGTCAAGGTGACATCGGTCCGCCGCTGACCGAGCTGTACGGCAGCGAGGTGTCGCTCGACGACGGTTCGACGGCGGTCGCCGACGACGCCTATCTGCGCCGGGCGATCGCCGAGCCGGACGCGGAGCGCGTCGACGGCTACGAGGTGGCGATGCCGGTCAACGGGCTCGACGACGCCGAGATCGAGTCGCTCATCGAATGGATCGGCGAGATCGGCCCGGCGACGGGCTCCTGAGCTACGTCAGCGCTCGGGCGACCACGGCAGGCGCCGAGCGCAAGCATTCCGATGAGCGCACGGCGCCCGGCGGCGGAGGCTCAACGGTTCCACGGTGCGACGGGCGAGACAGCACCGTCGCCACCCGTGAGCACCTCGACGCCGTCGTCGGTGACGAGCACGGTGTGCTCGAACTGTGCCGTGCGTTTGCCGTCGGCGGTGACCGCAGTCCAACCGTCGTCCCACATCCGGTGCTGCCACGTACCGAGCGAGATCATCGGCTCGATCGTGAACGTCATGCCGGGACGCATGATCAGCGACGAGCGCGGGTCGTAGTAGTGCAACACCTGGATGTCGCCGTGGAACTGCTCGCCGATGCCATGCCCGATGAACGCCTTCACGACGCCGTAGTGGTGCGACGTTGCGTGATCCTCGATCGCTCTGCCGATGTCGCTGAGCGGGCGACCGGGTGCCACGGCCTCGATGCCGAGCCACGTGCACTCCTCCGTCACGCGCACGAGCGTGCGGCTCTCGGCGTCCACGTCACCGACGAGGAACGTTGCGTTGGTGTCGCCGTGCACGCCGTTGACGTACGACGTCACGTCGAGGTTGACGATGTCGCCGTCCTGTAACGCCCGCGTGTCGGGGATGCCGTGACAGATCACCTCGTTGACGGACGTGCACAGGCTCTTCGGGTACTCGTGGTAGTTGAGCGGCGACGGGTACGCGTTGCGCTCGACGTGCAGTGCGTGGACGTACTCGTCGAGCTCGTCGGTGGCGAGACCGGGCTCGATCCGCTCGCCTCCGAGGCGCAGGATCTCGGCAGCGACCCTGCCGGCGGTGCGCATGCGCCCGATGACCTCGGGCGCCTTGATGTCAGATTCCCCCAGCGACCGGACGACGCCGGTGTCGGCGTACGGCGGGCGCCCGATCGTGCCGGGCACGACGCGCATCGGACTCACCTCACCACGCAGCACGCGACCCTCGGTGCGTCGGTGACAGCGCTTGTACTTGCGCCCGCTGCCGCACCAGCAGGGCTCGTTCGCGCGGGGGAGGGTGTCGGGGGCATGGGTCACCGTGGCCATCGTGGGTTCAAGGATACGTGCCGCAGGCCGGGGGGCAACGAGGTGTCTCCGTGTGGAATAACGTTGATCCATCGAGCGCCTCACCGTCGCCGGTACCGTCCCCGTCTTCGCGCTCGCCCTCGCGCCGATCGTCGTGGCAATCGCATGGATCGATGAGACGTGGCGGGCGCTGGGCGTGTCGGCGACGTTCATCGCGATCTCGCTGGCGGCGATGGTCGATGTGCGCCAGCGCCGCCTCCCCGACCTGCTCACCGTGCCTGGCGCACTCGTCTCGATCGCCACGGTCGTGCCCGTCGCTGCGGCCGAGGGCACCGCCGTCGGGGTCGACGTCGTGACGTCGGTTGCCCTCGGAGCAGCGGCGTTCGCCGGCCCACTGCTCGTGCTCCACCTCGTCTCGCCGGCGGGAATGGGCTTCGGTGACGTCAAGGCGGGTGTGGCGCTCGGGACGGCGATCGGGTTGATCGACACCGCGTCGTCCCTCGTCGGGCTGTTCGTCGGTTCGCTCATCGCCGCGTCGGCAGGGCTGGTCACGCGCCAGCGTCACGTCCCGTTCGGTCCGAGCCTGGTGATCGGCGCCGCCGTGGCGCTCGTGATCGCCCGTGCTCGCGGTGTGTCGCCTGTGGGTTGAGGCGTAGGCTCGGCGCGATGGCAAGATCGTGGGCGTCGATGGCCGACTTCGACGAGTTCGTCGCCGGCGGCGGCATCGTCGAGCCGGTGGACGACCTGCCGCACGCGTACCGCGATGCGGTGTTCCGTTTCATCGAGCTGCATGCCAACTCCGAGCTGATGGGTGGCCTCACCGAGCGCGACTGGATCCCTCGGGCACCGGGTCTTCGTCGAAAGATGGCCGTCCTCGCCAAGACCCAGGACGAGATCGGCCATGCCCACCTGCTCTACATGGTGGCCGCCGACATGGGCGTCAAGTCTCGGTCGGAGATGCTGGAGGACCTCTTCGCCGGGCGCGGCCGGTTCCACAACGTGTTCCACTACCAGGCCGTCACGTGGGCCGACCAGGTCGCCATCGCCTATCTCGTCGACGCCGGCGCGCTGATCTCGCAGCAGGCCGTGTTCAAGCGGTGCTCGTACGGGCCTTACAGGCGGATCCTGAAGCGCATCATCGTCGAGGAGGGCTTCCACATGCGCCACGGCGAGGAGATGTTGCTGATCTTTGCCGAGGGGACGGACATCCAGCGCACGATGTTCCAAGCGGCGCTCGATCGCTGGTGGTGGCCCACGCTGCACATGTTCGGGCCGCCGTCGAAGCCCGACGACGTGCTGCTGCGATGGCGCATCAAGTCGGAGACGAACGACGCGCTGCGAGACAAGTTCGTGCAGAAGTACGCCACCTTGCTCACGGGTTACGGGTTCGTGCCGCCCGATCCCGACCTCCACCGCGACGCCGAGACGGGGAGATGGGTGACCGGCGAGATCGACTGGGAACCTTTGAAGGCGACGCTCGCCAACCTCGGCCCCGACAGCGCGCGTCGCATCGGCGGCGCGGCGGCGCACTGGAACGACACGCGCTGGGTGCGTGAGGCGCTCGAGACCATTGCCGAACGTCCGGCGGCCTGAGCGATCGTGCAAGTGATCGACAACAGCACTGCGACGGCGAGCGTGCTCGAGGTGCTCGCCCGTGTCGATGATCCTGAGTATCCCGGCGTCTCGATCGTCGACCTCGGTCTCGTCGAGTCCGTTGACGTCGACGGCGGACGGGTCACCGTCGGGCTGATCCCGACGTTCCTCGGTTGCCCGGCGCTGGCGATCATCCGCACCGACGTCGAGCGTGCGCTCGACGATGCCGGTTGGCCGGGCGCCGCGGCCGAGTTTCTCCATTCGCCGGTGTGGACGCCCGAGCGGATCACCGACGCCGGCCGCGCCGCGCTGGGCGAGGGTTTCACAGTCGCCGTCCAGGTCGGCGAGCGGTCGCCGCCGTGCCCTCGCTGCGGCGTCGCAGCCGTCCGCACGACAGCGCTGTTCGGCTCGATGCGCTGCCGCTCGGTCGCCCGCTGTGACGCCTGCGGCGAGCCCCTCGAAGTGATCCGCTGATCGTCCGGACTGGCTTCGCACGATCCGGAGGTTTCGGGCTGCCATGCTCGTGACGTGATCGTGCGAGGAACCGGAGTGTGGAGTTCGACGTTGCGCTACGGCGACGCGGCCGAGGTCGCCGAGTCGGCAGCCGAGCTCGAAGAGCTGGGGTACTCGGTGCTCTGGGTCCCCGACATCGGCGGTGACGTGTTCGGCGCCGTCGGCAACCTTCTCGCAGCGACGACGTCAGCCATGTCGCCACCGGGATCCTGAACCTGTGGATGCACGAGCCAGACGACACCGCGCGTGTCCACGCCGAACTGTCTGGCGAGCACGGCGATCGATTCCTCGTGGGAATCGGGGTCAGTCACGCTCCGCTCATCGATCGGGTCAACGAGCCCGGCACCTATGAACGGCCGCTCGCCCGCACCCGCGAGTTCCTCGACGGGCTCGACGCGGCGTCGTCGCCGTTGGCACCCAGGTCGCGCGTGCTTGCCGCGCTCGGGCCGAAGATGCTCGAACTGGCGCGCAGCCGAACCGCCGGGTCGCATCCATACCTCGTCACGCCCGAGCACACGGCACGCACACGCGTCGCGCTGGGTGGCGCCGGCTCGCGCCGGCGCTGGTCTAGGTCGCAGCGGCGGCGAGCGCGTCGCTCACGCTACGGAACTCGTCGCCCCTCGACGTTGCAGGGCAGCGAAGTGGGCGACGCTGCAGGTCGGTCGCCACGGCCGCTCGGTTGCCGAGGTCGCCGCCGATCTCGGGTGCGACTGGCACACGGTGATGGACGCCGTGGTGCTCTACGGGACACCGCTCGTTGACGACCCTGCACGGTTCGGGACCGTGACCGCGGTCGGGCTCGATGAGACCCTGTTCGCCCGCCAGGGACCGTTCTGGCGCCAGCGGTGGTCAGCCCAGATCGTCGATGTCCGCCGAGGCCAGCTGCTCGACGTCGTCGCCGGCCGCGACAGCACTGGGTCGTGTCGTTGGTTCGCTGCCCGCTCCGAGGCGTGGCGGGCGGGCAACGAGTGGGCGACGCTGGATCTGTCGGCGTCGTATCGCACGGTGTTCGACACGATGCTCTCCGACGCCGTCCAGGTCGCCGACCCGATGCTTCTCTTGTTGTCAAGCTGCGAACTGGGAGGGAGGAGGGCTGCTGATGGTGAGGATCCGGTAGACGTCGCGGGCGATGTAGCGCTTGAGGCAGCGCATGGCTTCTCGTCGGGTCTTGCCC
>JALZNU010000061.1 GCA_030857495.1 Actinomycetota bacterium
TCCCCCGGCGGCGGGTCCGGCGACGAGAGGGGCAGCTTCGGTCCGGCTCACCGACTCAGCACCTTGACGAGGTCCTCGACGGAAGGGGCACCCTGCACGCCATCGTCGGTCGCGTAGAGACGGCACGCCACCGACGGCGTCGAGTCGGCGGTGGCGAAAGGGTCGGCTCCGTCGATCAGGACCGTCGGTGAACCGGTGAAGCCGAGCACAACGGCCTCCGAGAAGTCGAGAACCACCCGTTCCTCGAACCGAACCACCACCCCCGCCCGCTCGGCGGCTTCGGTCACCCGGTCGCGAGCCAACGCCAGGTTCGGGCAGTCCGCGACGTGCAGCAGCGTGATCTCCATCACCGCATCCTGCACCTTCCTGTGCACTGGAAGGTCAAGGCCGTAGCATGACGGGCGTGCTGATCGGTCAGGTGGCGTCACGCTCGGGTGTGCTCACGAAGACGGTCCGCTACTACGAGTCTCTCGGGCTCGTGCCTCCCGCAGATCGGCTCGCCAACGGCTACCGCGACTATCCCGACACGACTCTGGACCGGCTGGCGTTCATCCGAGCAGCCCAGTCGAGCGGCTTCACCCTCGGCGAGATCCGAGAGATCGTCGCCTTCCGCGACCAGGGCCACGCCCCCTGCAGCCACGTCCGAGACCTCATCGACCGGCACGCCACCGACGTCGAGCAGCGCATCACCGAGCTCCAACGGATGCGCGACGACCTCGGGCGGCTCGCCCGACGCGCCCGACGAATCGACCCGACCGACTGTCACCCGTCCGAGATCTGCCACATTCTGGTCCCGAGATCGAGCTCCGTGGCGAGGGCGCCATCGGCTCAGTCCAGGCAGGCGCGGGCGCCGGCTATCGCAAGGTCGAATGCTGGGGCAGCGTCCCCATAGCGGTGGGCGAGGGGGGACTTGAACCCCCACGAGGTTTCCCTCACTGGCACCTGAAGCCAGCGCGTCTGCCAATTCCGCCACTCGCCCGAGTGTGGACCGGGCAACGGTACATGCGGCGGCGCACGTCCCCAACCGCGATCCCTCGGTCAGCAACTGCCATCGGTGTCACGGAATCCGCCGGGCGCGCGACGGATAACCGGACACCGACGCAGCGTGGCTGCCCGCATGGCGACGGGGTGGGGTCGGCAGCCAGCGATAGCCTCGGGCGGACTGTGGGCTTGCAATCACTAGAGCGTCGGCTAGAGCGTATCGTCGAGGGCGTGTTCACTCGCCGGTCCTCCTCCAGCGTCCGCCCCATCGAGCTCGGCCGGCGGGTCGTGCGCGAGATGGACGACCAGCGCAACGTCGACGTCAAGGGCCGGCGCATCGTCCCCAACGCCTTCGACATCCGACTCAACCCTCGCGACCACGAGGCGATGATCGAGATCGGCGAGATCCTGCGCACCGAGCTCGCCGAGGCCGCCCGTGAATACGCCCGCGAGGAGGGCTACCACTTCCTCGGTCCCGTCGCAGTCGACCTCCACGCCGACGAGGGCCAGAAGCCGGGCCGGTTCGTCGTCGACAGCCACCTCCGCCAGGGCGACAGCGGCATCGGCGTCGGCACGCTCGTGATGCCGTCGGGCGACCGCGTCGACATCGGCGGCACACCGCTCGTCGTGGGGCGCCTCCCCGAGTGCGCCATCACCCTCAGCGACCACAACGTCAGCCGTCGCCACGCCGAGGTGGCCGCCAGCCCCAACGGCTTCGTGGTGCGTGACCTCGGCTCCACGAACGGCACGATGGTCAACGGCGCCCGCATCAACGGCGACCACCGCCTCCGCGACGGCGACATCGTGAGCTTCGGCTCCACCTACGTCCGCTTCGAGAGCTCCTGACCCGACGCCGCACCGGGCAGCGTCGCCTAGCGTCAACCACTCCATGTCGAACCAGATCCTCGACATCCTGAAGATCGCCTTCCTCGGTCTTCTCTACCTCTTCTTCGCACGGGTCCTGTGGGCAGTGTGGAGCGAGGTCCGCCGCCCCGCCACCGCCGGCCGGCGCATCGACCCCAACGACGAGCCCGAGATGCTCCCCGCATCCACCAGCCGCAAGGTGCGCAAGGGCAAAGGGGGCCGCGTCGCCCGACTCGTCATCATCGAGCCCAAGCACCGCAGGGGCCAGGTGTTCGCGCTCGATCGCGAGATCACGCTCGGGCGCAACAACACCTG
Source organism: Actinomycetota bacterium (assembly GCA_030857495.1). Classification (GTDB taxonomy): domain Bacteria; phylum Actinomycetota; class Acidimicrobiia; order Acidimicrobiales; family Ilumatobacteraceae; genus JACDHN01. Next base: position 2,161 of record JALZNU010000061.1, read on the forward strand.
CACCGTCCCCATCGACAACGACGCCTTCGTCTCGGGCCTGCACGCCCGCGTCTTCGACATGGACGGCCAGCCGATGGTCGAAGACCTCAACTCCACGAACGGCTCGTTCCTCAACGGCACCCGCCTCAACGGCATGAAGCTGCTCCACACGGGCGACCGCGTGCAGGTCGGCTACACGGTCCTGGAGGCGCAGTAGTGGCCGAGCTCAACTGGGGTGCCGTCACCAACGAGGGCATGATCCGCCCCCAGAACGAGGACAACATGCTCGTGCGCGAGGGCCTCTTCGTCGTCGCCGACGGCATGGGCGGCCACCAGGCGGGTGAGGTCGCCAGCGCCCTCGCCGTCTCGCGCATGGCCGCCAACCTCGAGGGCGGCCCCGGACCCCTCGACGCACTCATCGCCTCCATCCGCAACGCCAACGCCGACATCTTCGACGCTGCGTCCACCGACGCCTCACAGCAGGGAATGGGCACCACCGTCACCGCCGTCGTCGTCATCGCCACACCCTCCGGCGACGAGGCGCTCGGCCTCGCCAACGTCGGCGACTCCCGCACCTACCTGTTCCGTCACGAGCGCCTGCGGCGCATCACGATCGACCACAACTACGTGCAGGAGCTCATCGACGCCGGCCACATCACGGCCGAGGAGGCACGCAACCATCCCCGCCGCAACATCATCACGAGAGCGCTCGGCATCGAGCCCTCCGTGCGCGTCGATGCCTGGACCATGCCGCTCGTGCGCGGCGACCGCTTCCTGCTGTGCAGCGACGGCCTCGTCGACGAGGTCACCGACGAAGACATCGCCGACGTCCTGGCCACGCACACCGACCCCCAGCGAGCCGCCGAGCGCCTCGTCGAGATGGCCAACGACGCCGGCGGTCGCGACAACATCACCGTCGTCGTCGTCGACGTGCTCGACGGTGCCGAGACTCCCGCCGCCGACGAGATCGACCTCGAACCCATCTGGTCGACAGAACCCGACGACGAGCAGGCCGAGGACACGACCGAAGAGGTGCTCGTCCTCGCCGACCCGGATCCCGACGCCGCCGACAAGGCCGATCGCGAAGCCGTCGCCGCCGGTCTCCTCGCCCCAGACGACGACGCGCCGCTCCCGGCCGCCCCGCTCACGGGCAGCGACGTCGACGGCGCGGGCGCCAGCTCCGGCGCGGCCGAGCGCGAGGACACCGGCAGCGAGAGTGTGGCCGAGACCGCAGGCGATGACGAGGGCGGACAACCTCCTCGCCGGCGGCGACGGCTCACGAGCTTCCTCGCCTCGATCGTCGTCCTCGCCGTCATCGTTGCCGGGTTCGTCGTCTTCGCCGCTTGGGCGCGTCGCGGCTACTTCCTCGCCTTCGACGACGCCGGCGCCGTCGTCGTCTACAAGGGCCGTGAGGGCGGGGTCCTGTGGTTCGACCCCACCGAGGAGGCCCGCTCGTCGCTCTCGCGCGACATCCTCGACGACGAGTCCATCGAGCGCGTCGAGGGCACCCCTGAGTTCTCCTCACGGGCGAACGCCGAGACCTACGTCAACGATGTGCTCTCCGCAACCACCACCACCGTGCCCACCACCACCACGACGACGACGACCACCACCACAACAACCGAGCCGCCCACCACGACGACCGACGAGCGTGGCACCACCACGACACGACCGCGCACCACCACCACCACGACACGACCGCCGAGAACGGACCCGAACAACTGATGGCCCGTCCGATCAGCATCTCGCGCCGCCGGCGCAACAGCGAGCTGACGATGATCGTCATGGTCGCGCTCATCACGGGTGGCGGCTACACCCTCGCCGCGCTCGGCACGAACTCGGAGATCCCGGCCCGCGTCGTGCCGTTCGTCGTCGCCGTCGTCGGGCTGCTCGTCGCCGCCCACATCGGCGTGCGGATCCTCGCCCGCGGCGCCGACGCGACGCTGCTGCCGCTCGCCGCCTTCCTCCACGGCATCGGCTACGTGATGATCACCCGCATCGACGAGGACCTCGCTGCCCTGCAGACCGTCTGGTCGTTCGTCTCGGTGTTTGCCTTCCTCGCCACCCTGATCCTCGTCCAACGTGCCACCGACCTCGCCCGTTTCAAGTGGGTGCTGTTCATGATCGGCGCAGGACTGCTCGTGCTGCCGATGGCACCCGGGCTCGGAACGGACTTCAACACGGGTGCGCGCATCTGGGTCAGCCTCGGACCGATCAACTTCCAGCCCGGCGAGTTCGCCAAGCTCGCGCTGGCGATCTTCTTCGCCGCCTACCTCGCCGAAACCCGCGAGCTCCTCGCCGCCGGCACGTGGAGGCTCGGCCCGCTGCACCTGCCGTCGCCGCGCTACATGCTCCCCATCCTCATCGCCTGGGGATTCTCCGTACTCGTCATGGTCGGCGAGAAAGACCTCGGCTCGTCGCTGCTCTTCTTCACCCTCTTCGTCGTCATGCTGTGGGTCGCCACGCAGCGGCTCACGTTCCTGCTCATCGGCGTCGTCCTGTTCGCCGGGGCGGCGTACATCGCCTGGAAGACGTTCGGCCACGTGCAACAGCGCGTCGACATCTGGCTCAACCCGTGGGCCGATCCTCTCGACGACGGTTACCAGATCATCCAAGGTCTCTACGGGCTCTCCGACGGCGGGATCCTCGGCACCGGGCTCGGTGTCGGCGACCCCGGCACCGTGCCAGCCGCGCACAACGACTTCATCTTCGCCTCCATCGGCGAGGAGCTCGGACTCGTCGGCGCCGCCACGGTGCTCGTCGCCTATTTGCTGCTCGTCGGCGGCGGGCTGCGCATCGCGATGCGGACCGAGAACGCGTTCGAGAAGCTGCTCGCCGTCGGGCTCACCACGATCGTCGGCATCCAGGCGTTCATCATCGTCGGCGGCGTCATCAAGGTGATCCCGCTCACCGGCATCACCCTGCCGTTCGTGTCGTACGGCGGATCGTCGCTGCTCGCCAACTACATCCTGCTGGCGATGATGTTGCGCCTCAGCGACTCGTCCGCACGCCGCCTCGGCGAGCTGCCAGACGATCCGACCCTCGGCGAACGCTGGGCGGCATGGCGCCTGCGCCGCGCCGAAGACCGCGACGCCCGCCGCGCCCCTGCGGGGGTGTCAGCATGAGCTGCGGAGGCGCGTCGTGAACCGCCAGATCCGTCAGCTCGCCGCCGGGTTCATGGCGCTCTACATCGGGCTGTTCGCGGCGCTCAACTGGTGGCAAGTCGAACGCAAGGAAGAGCTCGACGCCAAGGTCGACAACACGCGCGCCATCGTGCGCGAGTTCAACCAACCACGCGGCCCCATCGTCACCGCCGACGGCGTCACCGTCGCCGAATCCGTCACAGCGCCCGCCGGCGGAGAGTACGACTACCAGCGCCGCTACCCCACCGCCGACCTGTTCGCCAACGTCACCGGCTACTACTCGCTCGGCAACGGCTCGACCCAGATCGAGAAGGAGTACTCCGACGTCCTCATCGGCACCACCGGGGCGCAGCGAGTGCTCGGGCTCGGCGAGCTGATCGGCGGCCGCGGCGACAACTCGGGCTCGGTCCGCCTGAGCATGCGTGCCGATCTGCAACAGGTCGCCAAGGACGCGCTCGGCGAGCGTGAGGGCTCGGTCGTCGTCCTCGATGTCGAGACCGGCGGCGTCGCGGCGATGTGGAGCTATCCGAGCTACGACCCGAATCCGGTGTCGGCGCTCGACTTCGGCGCCGCCAGCGACGTGCTCACCTTCCTGCAGGAGGCGCCGGGCGATCCCCTGCTCGCCAACGCCTACCAGCAGCGCTACATGCCGGGGTCGACGTTCAAGGTGCTCACGACCGGCATCGCGCTCGAGGCCGGTGTCATCAACCCGCAGACGGCGTTCCCCGTCGAGAACTCGTACGTGCCGCCGCTCACCGACAACCCGATCCAGAACTTCGAGGGCACGTCGTGCGGTGGCGTTTTCCCCGACGTGTTCGCCCGCAGCTGCAACATCCCGTTCGCCAAGACCGCGATCGAGCTCGGACCCGACCGCATGGTCGCCGGCGTTCAGGAGTGGGGCGTCGGCGAAGAGCTCCCCATCGACATGCCGCGCCCCGTCGCCAGCACGTTCGGATCGACCGACAACCTCGACCGTGAGCTGCCGCTGCTGGCGATCCGAGGTTTCGGGCAGAACGAGGTGCAACTCGTGCCGCTGCACATGGCGATGATCGCGGCCACGGTCGCCAACGGCGGCGAGATGCTCGAGCCGCACGTCGTCGACGCCGAGCTCGACAGCTCGGGGCGCGTCCTCGATCGTCACGAGCCCAAGGTGTGGAAGCGCCCGATCAGCCCCGAGACGGCGCTGCTGCTGAACTCGTTCATGCAGGGTGTGGCGACGCGGGGCACGGCTTCGTGCTGCTTGGCGCTCGCCGGTGGTGTGCCCGTGGCTGCCAAGACGGGGACGGCGCAGCTCAACGATCCCGGACAGCCGCAGCGATCGCACGCTTGGATCATGGCGTTCGCCCCCGCCGACCAGCCGCGCTACGCCGTCGCCGTGATGCTGAAGGGCACGAACGCCGACATCTCGGCGGGCACCGGCGGACGCCTCGGAGGGCCGATCGCCAAGAAAGTCCTCGATGCCGCACTGGCGATCCCTGAATGAGCCGACCCGCGAACCTCACGGGTGCTGGCCGATGGTGAACGGCAACGGCGGACCGATCGTCCTCAACGACCGCTACGAGATCGGCAAGCGAATCGGCCGTGGCGGCATGGCAGACGTGTTCGTCGCCCGCGACCGGCTGCTCGACCGCCAAGTGGCGATCAAGGTGCTGTTCCCCGAGTTCGCCACCGACCCCAACTTCGTCGAGCGCTTCCGTCGCGAGGCACAGGCGGCTGCGAACCTCAGCCACCCCAACATCGTCAACGTCTACGACTGGGGCCGCTACTCCGGCACGTACTACATCGCGATGGAGTACGTGCACGGGCGCACGCTCGCCGACATCCTGCGCAACAACCGTCAGCTGACGAGCCAGCAGGCCGCCGAGGTGGCGACCGAGGTGGCGGCCGCGCTGTCGTTCGCCCACAAGGCGGGGCTCGTGCACCGCGACATCAAACCCGCCAACATCCTCATCGGTTCCGACGGTCAGGTGAAGGTCGCCGACTTCGGAATCGCACGGGCGATGGGTGCCGCCACCGAGTCGAAGCTCACACAGGCCGGCGCCGTGATGGGCACCGCCACGTACTTCTCGCCCGAGCAGGCCCAGGGCGCCCAGCCTCACCCCCGCAGCGACCTCTACTCGCTCGGCATCGTGATGTACGAGATGCTCGCCGGACAGGCACCGTTCGTCGGCGACAACCCCGTCGCCATCGCCTACAAGCAGGTGCACGACGCCCCCAAGCCGTTGAACCAGGTGGTCGCCGACGTGCCTCGTGGCTACGAGTCGATCGTCGCCAAACTGCTCGCCAAGGATCCCGAACGCCGCTACCCATCGGCCGACGACCTGCGCGACGACCTGCGGCGCTTCAGCAGCGGCGAGCAGCCAGACGCGCTGCGCGCCATCGTCGACGCCCACGGCGCTGCCGCAGCGGCGGCAGCTGCGGCAGCCGCCGCACGGGCCAACCAGACGACGGCGATGCCGGCGAGTAGCCGGCCCCCGAGCGGCGCGATGCCGGTCCGCCGACGCCAGCCCGAACCACGCTCGCGCAACGGCTGGTACGCGCTCGCTGCGTTCCTCGCCCTCGTCGCCCTCGCCATCGGCGGCTTCCTGCTCTACCGAGCCATCAACGGCGGCGACGCCGCAGGCCAGAGCACCATCGCCGACTACGCCGGCCAATCGATCGAGGACGTCAGCGCCGAGCTGGAAGACCTCGACATCACGTTCGACCCGCTGGAGGACCCGAACGCCAACCGAGCCCCGGGCATCGTCGACCGCACCGATCCACAGGCAGGCGTCGTGCTCGGCGCCGGACAGCTGCTTCGCGTGTACTACAAGCCGATCCCCGACCAGTCCGTGATCCCCAACGTGCAGGGCGAGACGGTCAAGCGGGCGACGGCGATCCTCGCCGAGCGTGATCTCACCGTCGGTGACACCACATTGACACCGTCCGAGGAGATCGCCGAGGGGCGCGTCGTGCGCACGACCCCGCGCATCGGCCGCCGCGTCGACAAGAACTCGTCGGTGGAGCTGTTCGTCTCCGAGGGGCCGGTGCTGGCCGTGGTGCCCGAGATGGTGGGCGACTCCGAGCTCACGGCCCGAAACGAGCTCGCCGCGGCGCAGCTCGGCGTGCCGTTCATCGAGACGACCGAGCTCCCGCCTGGCGACACCAGAATTGGCCTCGTCATCGCGCAGAGCGAACCGGCCGGGACTGATCTCGAGCCGGGCACCGTCGTCACGTTGACGGTCGGCGCGGAGGGCGATCCGATCACGACGCTCCCGCCAGCGACGCTCCCGCCAGCGACGCTCCCGCCAGCGACGCTCCCGCCAGCGACGCTCCCGCCAGCGA
>JALZNU010000321.1 GCA_030857495.1 Actinomycetota bacterium
TGCCCCGGTAGTGATCGAGGTCGATCCGGCCTGCGGCGTGACCCTCCAGCAGCTCGACCGACTGCTCGGGCTCGACACGGCCGTAGTAGAGGCCCTCTGGGAGCACGACCACATTGGCGGCGAAGCGATCGCCGCCCACGTGGGACGATTCCCACACGTGATCGCGCCACGGCGAGTCGCGCATCGCCCGGATCACCGGTCGCCCGAACGTCGCGCAGCAGCTGTCGTGCTTGCCGTTCGTGCACACGAGGACGATCGGATGCGCGATCTCCTCCCACCCGTCCGGTGCCGCGGCATCGAGGTCGAGGTCGAGATCGATCGGCACGTCGCTCGTGGCCGGCTCGGTGTCAGCGAGAGAGTCGATCGTGCGCCCGAACGCACGCGAGCGAGGATCCTCGGCATGTCCGGAGCAGGCGTAGACGAGGGCACACGACTGCTGGTCGTCGCGCGAGGCGCTGCGCCGCACGGCAACGATCCGTACCCCCGCGCGCTCGAGACGGCGGCGCCACTGCGTCGACACGTGCGCGCCGAGGTCGGTGTCGGCGATGCAGTCCCTCCCCCACGGACCGCGCACCTCGACGAGCAACCAGCGCCGCACCGGCGAGGCCGTGGCGAACAACGCCTCGTCGCGCTCGCGGGCGGCGACGGCGCACTCAAACCGTGGAATGCGCCACCACTCCCTCTGCGATCAGGCGCTCGACGACCGTCCGCACGGATTCCGCGTCGAGCTGCCGCCGCAGTGACTGGGCGACCGCGTCGATGGTGAACGACCCGCATCCGGCGTCGAGCAGCCCTTGCAGCAACGGCCAGGCCTCTGCCGGCATCCGCAACTGACGGTCGCCGAGGCCGAGCACGACGTCGTCGACCTCGCGTTCTGCCCACACGAGCGGACCGGGCGTGACGGTGAGCGGCGCGTTGCCGGGTGCCTCGACCGGAACTCGCGACCGGAGTCGCGTCACTGGCTGGCGGCGCCAGACCTCGATCGCCAGCTGACGGCGCAACGCAGGGCCGGCCAGCCGCTCGGCAAGCAGGCCGAGTGCCGATTCGGCCCCCGCAGCCGCTGCGCCGAGCTGCGAGTCACCGTCCTTGCCGACACCTCCCAGTCCTCCGGACGGCACGAGCGTCGAGGTTGCGGGCTCGCCGACCGCTCGCGTCAGCGCCTGTTCGACGAGCCGGTGCCGGGTGAACGACATGATGCCGATCGTGAGGTGGGCCGACGCGTCGTGCACCGTCTCGGGCGAGTGCGGGCAACCTCGCGGCACGTGGAGGCAGTCACCGGCTTCGAGGACGCGCTCGAAGCGCGCCTCGCCGACCTCGTCGAGCGTCGGCGCATGTGTGTCGGGGGCGCCGCGAGCGGGCGTCACCGTGCGGTCGAGTCGGTCCCACACCCGCCACCGCTTCGAGCCCGAGAGCTGGACGACGAGCACGTCGTGGAAGTCGAAGTGCAGGTCGAGGCCACGGGCAGATGCGGGGCTGAGATAGGCGTTGATCTGAACGGGCTGATCGAGATCGAGCGCAAGGTTGTTGGCGAGCCGGGCGAGCGCCGGGTTCGTGAAGTGCAGGCCTTGCAGCACCACGCTCGCCCCGGAGTCGAACAGCTCCAACACCTTGTTGGGCTGGATCACGTCGCTCACCGTCTCGTTGCCGATGCCCGCAGCCCGGGTGACGGAGGCGCGCGGCAACGTGTCGCCGTCACGGATGACCCGGAACCCCGGAGCCCGCAGCCCTCTCGTGAGCGCGTCGTCCCACAGCGTGTCGGGGTCGACGAGGCGAACAGGACCGACCGCAGCCGTGAAGAGGCTCACACGCTGCGACAGCTCGTCGGCTACGAAGCGGACGGGCTCGCCGACGAGGTCGGCGAGGCGCGCAGCATCGGGATGGTGTACCCGCCGGGCGATCCAGTCGGGTGTTCGGCTCACGTCGACGAGCCGAGCGTGAGTGGCGTCAGTTGTCAGACGCCGGCAGCGTCGGCACCGTCGGCGTCGACGCCACCATCGGTCGCATCGCCGTCGGCAGCGCCACCGTCTGTGTCACCGCCGTCGGTCGCATCGCCACCGTCGGTGGGACCACCGTCACCGTCACCATCGGCATCGGCACCGCCGTCCGCGCCACCGTCGCCGGTTCCCGACGTGGACTCGGTCGGATCCTCGCTGAACTCGGAGTTCATGTCGTCGTTCGAGATGCTCATGTTCGCACCGTACCGCACTGGTGCCGTCGGCACGCGAGGCGTGAGACTGGCGAGACGGAGGCGCTCGGCGGCGGTGGTGGGTTCGAGAACCGTGTCGAGGAGCACGGCGGTGACGTCGAGCTGATCGCGCCCGACGTCGACCAGTACGTAGCCGTGACGATGGAGATCGAGGAAGTCGATGCCGTCGTTCAACGAGCGGATCATGCGGTCGAGCAGGCGGACCGGCAGCCTCGTGAGGCGCCGGAAGGCGAACGCGTAGCTTTCCCCCGACACGGACGGCACCGTCACCTCGTGTGCGACCGGCTGGCCGTTGTCGTCGCTGAGCCGTCGCGACCAGGTCGAGTGGAGGTCGCCGCTCGTCAGCAGCGTCGGTCCACTCCCGCCCAGGATCTCGAAGAGGCGACGGCGTTCGGCGGGGTAGCCGTCCCACTGGTCCGGGTTCACGATCGGGCGCATGCTGCGACGCACGACCGAGGGCACCGACCCGAGGCGCATCGGACCCACTTGCACCTGGTTGGCGAGCACACGCCAGGGCGCGCTGCTCGCCGTCATCGTTCGCTCGAGCCACGACCACTGATCGTCGGACAGGATGCGCAGATTCTGACGCGGCTCGGGCCTTGGACCCGCTCGGTGGTGCGGCTCGCGCCCGGTGTAGCGGGCGTCGATCGTGACGACGTCGACGAGTCCGGGGACCGCCACGAGACGGTCGATCGGCTGGCCGTGCCCAGTCACGAGCGG
>JALZNU010000322.1 GCA_030857495.1 Actinomycetota bacterium
CGGGATCGGTGAGCCCGAGACGGATCGCGGTGAGCCCCTCGAGATACGGGCCGATGGGATCGGTGTTGGCCCTGCGCTGGCGCCGACCGGGGAGGTGGTCGTCGACGACGGCGCGAACATCGCGCTCGGCGAGCACGGGCGGGTTGGCGCCGCGATGCTCGCTGAGGACCCACAACCCGAGCGAGTTGAGCGTGCGCACCCGCGGCGAGAACTCGGTGGTGCGCGCCAACATCTCGAGCTGTGCCTGCTTGTTGTAGGCAACGGCCAGCACGCCCGCTCGCTCGTAGCCGCGGTCGACCTGGAGGTGCCGGAGCCGCTCGGTGAGCACCCGCGTCTTGCCCGATCCGGCAGGGGCGATGACGCGCGCCGGACCGGCGAGGTGGGCGACCGCAGCGAGCTGATCGGGTGCGAGTGCCGCCGACGGCGCGACGGGACCCGGCGAGACCGCCGGCGATCCTGCCTCGACCGATTCGTAGGACACGACCTCGAGTCCTGCGGTGTCGTCGGTCGACCACGGTCGCCGTGGCCCGCCGTCGATCCACACCGTGTCGCCGTCGACGAGCGAGGGGTCGGCGCGCTGTGCCTTGACGCCCCACCACCACACGAGCTCGTCGCCGCGAGCGTCGTAGGTGTTGTTCCACACGAGGAAGTGGAGACGATCGAACCACGGCTCGGCTCCCGGATCGAGACGCCACGGCTCGACGTCGAACGACGGGGGCTCTCGGAACGCCGCGGGGTCGACGCGCAGCTCGACGACGAGCGGTGACCGAGTTGTCCAGGCCTCGTGCAGCCGTGTGACAGCGGCCTCCGGTTCGGCGAGGACGGCGTCGTCGATGACGACGACCGGCGCGTCGTGCCACGGGTCCGGCACGGCGGCGCCAGCCTCGACGAGCACGCCGCGCCCGAGCAGAGGTGGTCCCGGCGCCGTCACTCCCGTCACGCTACGCCCCGCCTGTGACAGCCCGCTCCGTTCGACAGGTCAGCGCAGATCGTGCCTTTGCGCGAGGGAAGCCGACGACCGTCGGTCGCGTTCCCTCACGCGAAGCGTCGGTGTCACACCGGGGCGGTTGAGTTGGCGGGATGACCATCGGACATCGCCGCATCGAGGCGATCGCGACAGGTCAGCGGGGATCGTTCTCGAGATCGCAGGCGCACGCCAGCGGGTTGAGCGATCGTCAGCTCCGACGCCGGGTCCAGAGCGGTGTCCTGCAGCAAGTCGGTCCGCACGCCTTCAGGATCTGGGGCGCATCCCGCACTCCGCTCGTCGATCTGTCGTCGCTGTTACTCGACATTGGTGAGCCGTGCGCGGCCTCCGGCCCGACGGCGGCCGGCCTTGCCCGCTGCTGCAGGGCCGAGGCGCTGGCACGTGCGATCGACTCGGCGAGCCGAGACCGCCTCACGAGCGAGGAGCAGCTACACCGGAGGATCGCCGCGCTGCGCGGCCACGGCCGCCACGGCATCCCGGCTCTACTCGACGTGCTCAACGGCAACGAGGTCACGCGTGGCGGCCACAGCTGGCTCGAGCGAGAGTTCCTCCGTCTCGTCGCCTCCGCCGGTCTTCCACGACCAGCGACGCAGCAGGTGCTCACACGCGCTGGCGACCGGATGGTGCGCGTCGACTGCCGCTTCCCGGGGACGAACGTCGTCGTTGAGCTGCTCGGTTACCGCTTCCATCGCACAAGGGATCAGCTCCGTCGTGACGCCGAACGCGCCAACGCGCTCATGCTCGACGGGTTCGTCCCGTACCAGTTCACCTACGACCATGTCGTGCACGAACCGGCGCACGTGCTCACGACCACCACCCGCGCCCTCCACGCTGCTCCGTGAGGGAATGTGACCATCGTCGGTCACGTTTCCTCACGCAGACGGGGGTGTGCGGGACGAACCGTCGTCGCGGGCGACCTTGTCGACGGCGTCCTTGGCCTTGGCCGCCGCCTGCTCGATCTTGGCAGCCTGCTTCGGGAGCCGCTTCTCTGCGACGTTCGATGCTTTGTCGATCCCGCTCTTGACCTGGGCTTCTCGACCTTTCAGCAGTCCCCTCACCCTGTCCATCAGTTTCATGTCGTTGCCGTCCTTCCCGTGGCTTCGCCACGACACATGCGATCAGGCCTATCCGGCACGATCACCCGGCCGCAGACTACGCGCTCCGCCATCCCGGTGACCTCGCGGCCGCGACCGAGCGCCTGTGTCCGCGAAAACACGCGACGTCGGCGGAGCACGCTGACACGGGTGTGTACGGGCCTGGGCTTGAGGGTCAGGGGGTGCGGCGGTCGCGGCGGTCGCGGCTGGCGGACACGGCAACCTGGATCAGCGCGATCAGGGCGCACACGAGAGCGATCGTCACGCCGCCCACTGTGGCCGCGTGCGGCAACAGATCGTTGCCCTCTGCGGGGACGGCGACCGGGAAGTTGTCGGCCCCGGGGTTGGCGGCGGCCGGCCCGATGGGTGCCGACGACAGCTCCAGCAACGACGTGACCGTGAGCCAGGCGACGATGGAGAACCCGCCGAGTGCCATGCCGAGGCCGTAGCGCCGCACGACGAGGAAGCCGACGACGCCACACAGCGCCAGCGCCCAGAGCTGTCCCGCCCGACCGGCGAAGAAGAGCATCGGGAGGTCGGTCCCGACCGGCGAGGTCCAGTTGTCCTCGAGTTGCGCCGAGCGCTCCGGCAGCAGGGGGCCGGCGACGGCGACGAGCGTCGCCGCTGCGCCGAGCGCGGCGATCCACGGGTTGAGCGCGCGCTCGGAGGGCGCGCGCGGAAGCAGGACCAGCGAGGCGAGGAACGCCAAGATGCCGGCCAGCCCGGCGGCGATGACAACCCAATAGCCGATGTGGCGAGTGAGCTCTCCGGCCAGCGTTCCCGTCGGGTCGTTGGTGATCGCCGTCGACGCCCTGGCCAGCGGCACCTCTGCGAGC
>JALZNU010000323.1 GCA_030857495.1 Actinomycetota bacterium
GCCGTGGAGCGCCAGCACAGAGAACGTCCGTCCCGGCTCCACGTCGGCGAACGTGACGGCGTCCGACGGGCGCACGACGCGGACGTAGGTGGCGCCCCACCATGCCTCGACCACGTCGACGACTTCGGTCGAGGGCTGTCCGAGGGCACCCAGCGCGGCGAGGGTGTGGTCGAGGCGGGTGCCGTCCGGGCCGCCGATGACGATCAACCGGCGAGGCACGTAGGACAGCGCGGCCTCGATGGCGAGCTCGGTGTCGGTCGTTGCCTTGTCGGCCGGGCTCGACCGCACCTCGCCGTGCTCGTGCGCCCATGCAGCGCCCTCCGGCGACACGCTGTCGAGGTCGCCGACCACTACGTCGGGTGCGAGCCCGGCGGCGCGTGCGTGATCGAGCCCACTGTCGGCGGCGACGACCACTGCGCCGGGCGGCACCTGGGTGCGCACCATGTCGGGCGACGGTGCGCTTCCCGTGATGATGACGACCGTGTCGCGCATGGATTCCTCCGCCGGCATTACCCGGATCAGGTTCTCGGGTCGGCGCCGTGCGCCCTCTCAGCCCGCAGATGCGAGCTCCCCGTCGGTTGTGAGGCGTCAGCCTACTGGGCAGCCGCCCGTTGGACGTCGGGCTCGATGTAGACGACGCGGGCGATGGGCACCGCAGCACGCAGGTTGGCCTCCGCCTCGTTGATCGTGGCCGCCACCCTCTCGACCGGCATCGAGGGGTCGAACTCGAGCTTCGCCGCGACGAGCAACTCGTCGGGACCGATGTGCTGCGTTCGCATGTGGATGACCCGGTGAACCCCGTGGGTCGAGACGAACGACTGCTCGATCTTGCCGAGGTTGTCCGCCGACGCGGCTTCGCCGATGAGGAGGCTCTTCATCTCGATCGCCAGCACGATCGCGATGCAGATGAGCAGCACACCGATCGTGATCGACCCGACGGCGTCCCAGCGCGCGTTGTCGGTCGCCTCGGCGAGCAGCACGCCACCGAGGGCGAAGAACAGACCCAACTCGGCGCCGATGTCCTCCAACAGGACGACGGGCAGCTCGGGGCTCTTCGCGTTCCGCAGCCAGGAGATCCAGCCGACGTCGTCGGGCTTTGCGTGTCTCGCCTCCTTGTACGCAGTGCGCAGCGAGTACGACTCGAGCGCGATGGCGAACAGGAGGATCCCGACTGCGACAGCCAGGCTCTCGATCTCGTGCGGTTCGCGCACCTTCTGGATGCCTTCGTAGAGGGCGAACAGCCCACCCATGCTGAACAGGATGAGGGCGACGACGAACGACCAGAAGTAGCGCTCGCGCCCGTATCCGAACGGATGCTGGGAGTCGGCCTCGCGCTCCGCTCGCTTTCCGCCGAGGAGGAGCAGCGCCTGGTTGCTCGTGTCGGCGACGGAGTGCACCGACTCGGCGAGCATGCCGGCCGAGCGGGTGATCAGGAACCCGACGAACTTGGCGATCGCGATCCCCGCATTCGCCACCATCGCCGCGAGTACGGCCTTTCTGCTTCCCTCTGTCACGGCGCAGAGGCTAGCCACGGTGCTCTCGTCAGCCGAACGCACCCTGACGCACTGGAGCGAGCTGCTGCTCTACCTGCTGAGGTTCGTCATCCCCGGCACCAGCTCGGGGTAGTGGGCACGGACGTTGGCTGGGTAGCTGCGCAGGTAGTAGTTCCACATCTGGCGACCGAACACGTCGGCGGAGGCGGACGCGGTGCCGGTGCTGCCGGCGACCAGCTCGTCGCGTGTCGCCATGAACCCGGCGCTCGAGTGGTGCGGGCTGGCTGCGACGGCGGCGGCGAACGAGTCGTCGAGCGGGAGTGGCGCAAGGACCGTGCGCAGGTCGGGGCCGTGGAAGTACCCCGACGAGTAGCGGGGCACGGTCGTGACGACGCGGTGCGTCGTGGCAACGAAGTAGTTGCCGGTCATCCGCTGCAGCATCTCGCCGAGGTTGACGACGAAGGCGTCGTCGCGCGGTGGCACGTCGATCCAGTCGCCCACCTGGTTCTGCACCTGCAACCCACCGACGCCGTGCTGCATCAGCAGCGTGAGGAAGCCGGCGTCGTGGTGGGCGTTGACCCCTGCCTCGCCGTCGGGCGTCGGCGGGTAGCGGATCAACTTGGCGAACGACAGGGGACGCTCGCCGAACACGTGGCGGAGGTGGTCGGGGTCGAGGCCGAGCCCGACCGACATGACCGACATCAGCGTGTCGGCCACTGCGCCGAGACGCTCGAACAGCTCCTCGACGACCGTTCGGAAGCCCGGAAGCACCGCGTCCGGGAGCCACTGGTTCGGCCCGTCGAGCCGGAGGTACGGGGGCATCGCGTCCGCGGGGTACGGCGGGTTCTCCGTCGAGACGTCGAGCTGCTCGCGGTGGTCGATCCTGTTGTCGGTCAGCTCCGCACCGACTCGCTCCCAGCCGCGGAAGTGGCGCGAGCGGATCTTGTCGATCTGCGCCTTGACGTCGTCGGGGAGCTGGAAGAACGCTTGCAGGTGATCGAAATACCTGGCGCGGAAGCGGTCGGGAACGCCGTGGCCGACGAGGTGGAAGAACCCGACCTCGTGGCAGACGCAACGCACCTCGTCTGCGAGCGCGGCCTGCGCTGCCGGACCGTCGTGCCAGCGTCCGAGATCGATGTCGGGGATCGTCGTGAACGGTGCTGCCGGCGAGTAGTCCGCGGTCACACCCATCGGGGTCCAGGCTACGGCAGGTAGCGTGATCACCATGAGTCCACTGGAGGCACTGGGAAGGTCGGACACCGACACGTCGCCCGGGAGCGACCAGCTCGTCTCCGTCACGCCGGTCGCGCTCGAGAAGCTGATCGAGCTGCGCGCCGAGGAGTCCGACGCCGAACAGCTCGGCCTGCGCCTCGAGATCGTGTCCGAACGGGGCGAGGACTTCCGCTACGACCTCAG
>JALZNU010000324.1 GCA_030857495.1 Actinomycetota bacterium
AACTCGCGCGGCGAGGGAAGCGCCAGCGACGAGCCGCACGCGGCGCGAGGAGAAAGCGCAGCGGCCGGCTATCAGCAGCCTGCGCACGCCACCAGAACGGAAGCGCCAGCGACGAGCCCGCCATCAGCTAGTCAAGGAACTCGACGTCGACGTCGACGTCGTCACGGGTGGCGGCCGCCCGCACGACCGTGCGGATGCTCTGCGCCGTGCGACCACGCCGACCGATGACCCGGCCGAGGTCGCCGGGGCCGACTCGGACGTCGAGACGAACCCGATCACCGTCGTCGGTGGCGTCGACCTGCACCGCATCGGCGTCGTCGACGATCGAGCGCACTATGTGTGTCAGCACGGCAGACGCCGTGGGGGCGCCGCTGATCTCGTTGGTATCGGTCATCGCCGGCCCGCTCACTCGGCGCCGTCGGCGGCAGCGGTGTCGCTCGCCGGTTCGGCGGCTGCGGCAGGCGCCGGTGGCGCTGCAGGTGTGGTCACGGCCTGACCGGTGAACTGCTCCCAGGCGCCCGAGATCTCGAGGATCTTGCGCACGCGGTCGGAGGGCTGGGCGCCGTTGCGCAACCAGCCGACGGCCTTGTCGTTGTCGACCTTGATCTCTGACGGCTCGGTTCGTGGGTTGTAGTGCCCGAGGATCTCGATGAAGCGACCGTCGCGAGGCGAACGAGAGTCCGTTGCGACGATGCGGTAGTGCGGTTGCTTCTTCTTGCCGACCCTGGTGAGTCGCAGCTTCACGGCCATGTGTGCGAGTGCTCCTTGGTGCCTTTGAGAACCCTGGAAGGCTAACGGCGGTCGGGGCCTGTGCCACCGGTGAGCTGGGACAGATCACCGAGCTCGTCGCCGAATCCGGGCGGCATCTGGCCGCCCATGCCCCCGAGGCCGGGGAACCCGCCACGACCAACCTTCTTGCCCTTCTTCGCGCCCATGCCGAAGCGCTTCATCATCTTCTGCATCTCTGAGAACTGCTTGACGAGCCGGTTCACGTCGGCAGCCGTCGTGCCCGACCCGGTGGCGATCCGGGCGCGGCGCCGTCCGTCGATCATCTGGGGCTGGACCCGCTCGCCCGGTGTCATCGAGCGGATGATCGCCTCGACGGGCTTCAAGTCGTCGTCGTCGATCTCGGCGCCCTTCAGCTCCTTCGGCATGCCGGGCATCATCCCCAAGATGTTGCCGAGCGGGCCCATCTTGCGCACCTGCTGCATCTGCTCGAGGAAGTCGTCGAGCGTGAACGTGCCCTCCATCAGGCGGCTCGCAGCTTCCTCTGCCTGCTCTTTCTCGAACGCCGACTCTGCCTGCTCGATCAGGGTCAGCATGTCGCCCATGCCAAGGATGCGGCCCGCCATTCGGTCGGGGTGGAACTGCTCGAAGGCGTCGAGCTTCTCCCCCGTCGATGCGAACGCGATCGGGCGGTCGATGACCTCTTTGACCGAGAGCGCAGCGCCACCGCGGGCGTCGCCGTCGAGCTTCGACAGGATCACGGCGTCGATGGCGAGCGTGTGGTGGAACGCCTCGGCGACGGTGACGGCGTCCTGACCGGTCATCGCGTCGATGACGAGGAACGTGTAATCGGGGTTGAGTGCGCCGGAGATGAGGCGCACCTGCTCCATCATCTGGGTGTCGATGGCGAGGCGGCCGGCGGTGTCGACGATGAGGACGTCGCGACCGAGGCGGCGGGCTTCCTGCAGCCCCTTGGCTGCGGTGAGCACCGGGTCTTCGGGGTCGGAGTAGACGGGCACGTCGATCTGGCGACCGAGCGTGCGGAGCTGCTCGACGGCAGCGGGGCGTTGCAGGTCGGCGCCGACGAGCAGCGGCTGGCGGCCCTGCGCCTTGAACCAGCGGCCGAGCTTGCCGGCGGCGGTGGTCTTTCCTGAGCCCTGGAGTCCGGCCATGAGGACGACCGTCGGGGGGCGCGAGGCGTACTGGATGCGCAGTGTCTCGCCGCCGAGGATGCGGATCAGCTCGTCGTTGACGATCTTGACGACCTGCTGGGACGGGTCGAGCACCTGCGACGTGGTGACCCCGATCGCCTTCTCGCGGATGCGGTTGACGAGCTTGCGGGTGACGGCGACGTTGACGTCGGCCTCCAGCAGCGCGCCGCGGATCTCCTTCAGGATCTCGTCGACGTCGCGCTCGGTCAGGCGCCCCTTGCTGCGGATCCGCTTGACGACCGCCTCGAGCCGGGTGGACAGGTTGTCGAACATGCCCGGCAAAGGCTACCGATGCGGCCCCGGTCCCGATCCGACGTGCGTACTACGTGGCGACGCGGACGGTGACGGTGGGGCGGCGCGTCGACCACACGATCCCGCCCGGTCCGCTGAGACGCAGTCGCATCACATAGACCTGCGGCTGGGACGTGGTGTTGGCTGGCACCTTGACGTCGAGGAACGCCCTGCCGTCGACGACGAGAGCCTTCGTGGGCAGCGAGCCGATGGTGGGCCAGCTGCCGAAGCGCACGGACGTTGCGCCCGTGGCGGTGGCCTCGAGCCTCACCCAGCCCCCTCCCGGCCAGATCGAGAGATCCTTTGACGACGTCCTGCCGTTACGACTGACAGTGAACGACCATGCCGATGGCGCCTCGATGACGTTGTCGTAGCGGTACCCGGCATAGCGGGAATCGAGATCAGCTCGCCGCTTCTCGAACTGCGACGCCCGATTCGGCTCGCTCGACTCCTGTGCCAGGACAAGTGTGTCGGGATCAGCCCAGCGGATGAACACGAGTGTGTGCCCTGGCCGCAACAGGATGTCGCCCGGCCGCAGCTCGTCGATCGACCCGAGTCGAGTCGAGATGTTGGGCAGCGTCGACGTGCTGTAGGACTGCGATAGCCCCCATGCCATCGACACGAAACCCGAGCAGTCGACGCGGTAGCGACCGTAGTTCGTCGCCGGGTACGTGCCG
>JALZNU010000325.1 GCA_030857495.1 Actinomycetota bacterium
CACGATCGGCAACCTGAAGATGTACATCGGCACGATCTCCGAGGGCGGCGAGCGCGTCTACGACATCGACATCTACGGTGAGTTCCTCCGCGAGTTGCTGGTGCCGATCCTTCCCCGCACGTACTTCTTGTGGGGTCTCCGACTCGTGCTCATCGGCGCGCTGCTGCTGCATCTCCACGCCGCGTACACCCTGACGCTGCTCAACCGTCACGCTCGCCCGGTGCGGTACCAGTCGTCGCGCGATTACGTCGCCGCCAACTTCGCCAGCCGCACGATGCGCTGGACCGGCATCATCGTGTTGCTGTTCCTGGCGTGGCACCTCGCCGACTTCACGTGGGGCTGGCTCAACCCCGGGTTCGAGCGTGGTCTCGTGTACCGCAACGTCGACGCCAGCCTCTCACGCATCCCGGTCGCGGCGCTCTACGTGGTCGCCAACATCGCGCTCGGCATCCATCTCTTCCACGGCACGTGGAGCCTGTTCCAGTCGATGGGTTGGAACAGTCCGCGGTTCAACAAGTGGCGGCGAGCGCTCGCCACGGGGGTGGCGACGACGATCGTCGTCGGCAACGTCTCGTTCCCGGTCGCCGTGCTCGCCGGCATCGTCCAGCATCCGGAGGTCGGATGATGACCGCAGGAACGACAACTCCCGACGCCAAGATCCCCGACGGTGCGCTGGCGGACAAGTGGGAGACCTACAAGTCCGACGCCCGCCTCGTGAACCCTGCGAACAAGCGCAAGTTCAAGATCCTCGTCGTCGGCACCGGGCTCGCCGGCGCCTCCGCGATCGCCACGCTGGCCGAGCTCGGCTACCAGGTCGAGGCGTTCACGTTCCACGACTCGCCGCGGCGTGCGCACTCCATCGCCGCCCAGGGCGGCATCAACGCCGCCAAGAACTACCGCGGCGACGGCGACAGCGTCCACCGGCTCTTCTACGACACCATTAAGGGCGGCGACTTCCGCGCCCGCGAGTCCAACGTGCATCGCCTCGCCGAGGTGTCGGTCGACATCATCGACCAGTGCGTCGCGCAGGGCGTGCCGTTCGCCCGCGAGTACGGCGGGCTGCTCGACAACCGCAGCTTCGGCGGTGCCCAGGTGTCGCGCACGTTCTACGCCCGCGGCCAGACCGGACAGCAGCTGCTGCTCGGCGCCTACCAGCAGATGGAACGCCAGGTCGGTCTCGGCAACGTGAAGCTGTGGAACCGTGTCGAGC
Organism: Actinomycetota bacterium; assembly: GCA_030857495.1. Taxonomy (GTDB): domain Bacteria; phylum Actinomycetota; class Acidimicrobiia; order Acidimicrobiales; family Ilumatobacteraceae; genus JACDHN01. The sequence continues at coordinate 1,211 of JALZNU010000325.1, forward strand.
TCGTCGACACGGTGGTCGTCGAGGGTCGCTGCGCCGGCATCGTGACCCGCGATCTGCTCACGGGCGAGGTGCGGTCGCACGCCGGTCACGCCGTCGTGCTGGCGACCGGCGGCTACGGCAACGTCTTTTTCCTGTCGACCAACGCGATGGCATGCAACGTCACGGCGGCCTGGCGGGCGCACCGTCGCGGTGCGTGGTTCGCCAACCCGTGCTACACGCAGATCCACCCGACGTGCATCCCACAGTCCGACGAGTTCCAGTCGAAGCTGACGCTGATGTCCGAGTCGCTGCGCAACGACGGGAGGGTATGGGTGCCGTCGCAGGTCGACGACGCCCGGCCGCCGGCGGACATCCCCGAGGACGAGCGCGACTACTACCTCGAACGGCTCTACCCGAGCTTCGGCAACCTGGCACCGCGGGACATCTCGTCGCGGGCGGCGAAGCGCGCCGTCGACTCTGGACGCGGGGTCGGACCCAACCGCAACGGTGTCTACCTCGACTTCGCCGACGCCATCGGCCGGCTCGGCCTCGATGTCGTGTGGAGCCGCTACAGCAACCTGTTCGAGATGTACGAGCGCATCACGGCCGAGGATCCTCGTGACGTCCCGATGCGCATCTACCCGGCGTCGCACTACACGATGGGCGGACTCTGGGTCGACTACGAGCTCGCCACCACGATCCCCGGGCTCTACTGCGCCGGCGAGGCGAACTTCTCTGACCACGGGGCCAACCGTCTCGGTGCGTCGGCGCTGATGCAGGGCCTCGCCGACGGCTACTTCGTGCTCCCGTACACCATCAGCTCGTACCTCGCCCCGATGCTCAACCAGCCGATCCCCGGCACCGATCACCCCGAGTTCGTGAAAGCGGAGGAGGAGGCGAGCGAGCGCTTCGGCCGCTACCTGCAGACCGGGGGCACCCGGTCGCCCGACCACTTCCACCGCGAGCTCGGCAAGATCGTGTGGGACCACTGCGGCATGGAGCGCACCGTGCAGGGGCTGGAAAAGGCGCTGTCGGACATCCCGGCCCTTTACGAGGAGTTCAACAAGGACCTGCGCGTCACGGGGCCGAGTGATCGCATCAACCAGACGCTGGAGAAGGCGGGCCGCGTCGACGACTTCTTCCAGCTGGCGATGCTCATGTGTCGTGACGCGCTGGAGCGCAACGAGAGCTGTGGCGGGCACTTTCGTGCCGAGTACCAGACCGACGAGGGTGAGGCGCTCCGAGACGACGAGCACTTCGCGCACGTCGGAGCGTGGGAGTGGACCGGCGATCCGACGCAAGCCACCCGCAACGTCGAAGAGCTCGTCTACGAGTCCGTCCACTTCCAGACGCGCAGCTACAAGTGAGCGAGCACTTGGGCGAGCTGATCAGCAACCTGACCCTGCGCATCTGGCGCCAGGAGGGGCCGGACGACATCGGTCGGTTCGAAGAGCACCACGTCGAGGAGATCTCTGCCGAGGCGTCGTTCCTCGAGCTGCTCGACATCCTCAACGAGCGCCTGATCGCGGCAGGCAAGGACGCGATCGCGTTCGACCACGACTGCCGTGAGGGCATCTGCGGCACGTGCTCGCTGATGATCGACGGCCAGGCGCACGGTCCGCAACTCGGCACGGCGACGTGCCAGCTGCACATGCGCACGTTCCACTCTGGTCAGGTGATCGTCGTCGAGCCGTGGCGGGCGCGGGCGTTCCC
>JALZNU010000326.1 GCA_030857495.1 Actinomycetota bacterium
CTGTGCAGCCAGGCGACGAGGTCACCGTCGAGGTCGAGGGGCTCGGCGCGCTGACGAACCGGATCGTCACCGGCCCGACGGCGATCCGCACCGACGTCGGCGCCCAACCGTCGGAGTCGGAAGAGGTTCGCTCCACGGCCCTCGGCGGCGACTGGGAGCACCGCGGCGAGCGAGCACCGGAGGGGCCAGGCGCACAGCACTACCAGAGTCAAGTGGGCTGGGCGAGGGATCTCGATCACGATGCGGCCGGCGAAGCGCCTGGAGGCGCCGCCGTGCCGGAGCGGGAGATCGACCCTGGAACGGGAGGCCACCCTCGTGAGTGAGCGGGTCGACATCGAAGGCGTTGCCGTCAGTCCTGATCACCTCATCGGGGGTGAGCGGGTGTCGTCGTCGACGACATTCGAGGACAGCTCGCCGCTCGACTGGTCGTGGAAGCTCGCCGACATCGCCCGTGGCGACGCCGCCACCGCCGACGCAGCGGTCACCGCCGCCGTCGACGCCTTCCCCGGTTGGGCTTCGATCGGGCCGGACGGACGGGCGGAGCACCTCCATCGCCTGGCCGACCTGATCGACGAGCACAACGACGAGATCGCCAGGGTCGAAACCGTGGACATGGGGATGTTGTACGAGTCGATGCGGCTGCGGCTCGTCGCCCGCGGCGCCGTCAACTTCCGCACCTACGCCGACCTCGCCGCCACGTACGAAGAACGCCACTGGAGCTCGAAGGGCACGGAGAACACCGTGCAGCGCATGCCCGCCGGGCCTGCCGTGATCATCACCCCATGGAATGCGCCGTTCATGCTGTCGACGTGGAAGGTCGCGCCGGCGCTCGCCGCCGGCAACAGCGTGATCCTCAAGCCGGCGGAGTGGTCGCCGCTGTCGTGCTCGCTGCTCGCCGACCTCACCGTCGAGGCGGGGTTCCCGCCCGGTGTGTTCAACCTCGTGCAGGGGATCGGCGAGGAGGTCGGCCCACCGCTCGTCGGCGACCCTCGCGTGCGCCGGATCAGCTTCACCGGCTCGCCCGAGACAGCGCGCCGCATCGGGCGTGCTGCGGCGGAGAACATCGTCCCGTTCACCGCCGAGCTCGGTGGCAAGGGCCCGCTGATCGTGTTCGCCGACGCCGACCTCGACGACGCCGCCCTCAAAGCGGCCGGGCAGTACGACGACTCCGGCCAGGTGTGCCTCGCCGGGACGAGGGTCTTGGTCGAGCAGTCCGTTCGTGACGAGTTCGTCGAGGCGTTCCACCGCCACGTCGACGAGCACGTGCTCGGCGACAGCCGCGACCCGACGACGACGATCGCGCCGATGATCCACCCTGACCACGTCGAGCGCGTGCTCGGCTTCGTCGATCGCGCCCGCGCCGCCGGCGACACGATCGTGCGCGGCGGACACCGCATCGGCGACACGCTGCACGTCGAGCCGACGCTCGTCGAGCCGGCGACCAACGACAGTGAGATCGTGCAGCACGAGGTGTTCGGTCCCGTGTTGACGATGCAGACGTTCGCCGACGAGGACGAGGCGATCGAGCTCGCCAACTCGACGCCGTACGGATTGTCGGCGATCGTCTACACCGGCTCGCACGAGCGTGCCGGGCGCGTCGGGCGAGCAATCCGCGCAGGGATCGTGTGGGTCAACACCTTCCTCGTGCGCGACCTCACGGCACCGTTCGGCGGCGTCGGCATCTCCGGCATCGGCCGCGAGGGCGGCGACTACGCCCTCGACTTCCACAGCGACCTGAAGACCCTCCAGATCGCCGAACACACGACGTCCTGACCTACACGTCTGCGACGTCTGGGCGGGATCTCTCGCGACAGGTGATAGCAATCCCACCCAGACCGCGGAATGGGAGGAATCCCGCCCAGACGGTGGTGGGGCTCAGAGGTCGAACCAGAGGTGGATCTGGCCGGTGCCGATCGAGTTCTCGTAGTCGCTGTAGGGGACGCTCGGCGCCGTGCACTCGCGGCCGCCCACCGCCCCGACCATCATCAGGTAGTGGCCGAACATCGCCTCGGGCTTGTACCGCAGGTACTCGTCCATCGTGTCGATCACGCGGGCATGGTCGCCGGCGGCAAACCAGTCGAGGCGCTCGAAGTCTGCGTCTCTCGCAGCCGGCGTGCGGATGTGCGCCGGGTCGCTCGCCTCGTGGGCACGCAGCTCCTTCAGCTTCCAGAACGTGTGGCTCATCGCCCCGCTGGCTAAAAGGACGACTCGCCGATCCGACGCCGCGATCGCCCGGCCGATCGCTTCACCGGCGAGCAGGAAGTCGTCGGGCTCGCCGGTCTGGGCGACGCTCACGCTGACCCACCGCTCGCCGCCCTGTAGGAACGGCAGCAGGTTCACCGTCGGGTAGTGGATCGGCAGGCACGGATCGTCGATCGCCGTCATCCACGAGCCCGCAGCGTTGACCTCGTCGGACATGGCCGTCGCCAGCTCGGGATCGCCGGGGATGTCGTACGGCATCTGGCACATGCCCCTCGGCAGCTCGTCGGACGTGTATCGACCGTGGCGACGCTCGTGGGACGAGACGACGAACTCGACCGTCGTCGCCCAGTGCGCGTCGAACACCACGAAGGTGTCGGCATCAAGCGGATCGAGTCGTTCGGCACGCATCCGGTGCAGGCCCGGCACGAGCGAGATCTCCTCGCCGTCGTTGAGCTCTTTGCGGACATCGGGTGGCAGCACCATCGTCGGTACGTGGGCGACGAGCGCCGCGCCGGCCACGCCGCCCATCAGCTGGCCGCCGTCGTCGTGCGCCGCGAGCGGTGCGCCGCTGCCTCGTCGACGATCCACGTGAACAGTGGGTCCGTGGCGCGACCAACGAGCATCTCCGGGTGCCACTGCACGCCGAGGAGCGTTGCACCCGGCTTCTCGATCGCCTCGATCGTGCCGT
>JALZNU010000327.1 GCA_030857495.1 Actinomycetota bacterium
TGGTCGGGTCAAGGCGCTCGCCCACGTCACCGGAGGGGGTCTGCCCGAGAACGTGCCGCGGATCCTTCCCGACGGCGTCGCCGCCCGGATCGGGCTCGGCTCGTGGCCGTTGCCGCCGCTCTTCGCTCTGGTCGCCGAGCTGGCAACGGCGATGGACGGCGACGAGCTGTACCGGACACTCAACATGGGCGTCGGGATGGTCGTCGTGTGCGACCCCGACGATGTCGCCGACGTGCAGGCGTCGATCGAAGAGCCGACGTGGCTCATCGGTGAGCTCATCCCCGCCGAGCGCGACGCCACCCACCGCGTCCACCTCGCTCCCTGACGACTTGGAGGTCGCAGAACGCGTGATCACGCGTTCTGTTACCTCCAGAACGCGTCGGAAGCGGGTCAGGGGCGGGTGAGGGCGACGTCCGTGAAACCGTCGCACACGTCGAGCGGCGTCGGCTCCGGGGCCGAGAGGTCGATGATCACCGACCGGGTCGGCGGCGATTCGAGCTGGCCCTCCTCGTGGTCGCCGAGGTTGACGACGAACCAACGACCGTCGGTGTCGGCCGACCTGAACTCCTCGTCGATTCCGCCGATCTGCACCCGGACTCGCTCGGCGCCGGTTTTCTGGTCGGCGATGACGAGCTGCCAGTCGCCGACTCGCTCCGCTCCGAACTGCTGCTCGGGTCCTTCCAGCCACGCCACCTCTCCCCGACCGAGTTGGATCGGGTTGATCGTCCTCGGCGGAAGTCCGTACTGGATCGGGTCGTCCGCGGGATAGTCCGGCGTGCCGTTCGTGTTCGGGTCGTAGCGCGTGAGCAGCGCGCCGCCGGCGTCGTAGTACGTCAGTCGTTCACTGACATCGGAGCTCTCGGCGACGGCGATGACGTCCGTCGAGATCGTCACGGACAACACTCTGTTGTTCGGACGGTTCGGTGTCGGCGCCACCGTGTTGCCGGCGACATCGATGATCTCGAACGTCCCGTACGTTTCGAGGTTGTCGGGATTGCTGTCGTCGATGACGGCCGCGACGGACTCGCCATTCAACGAACCCACGGCTTCGAGCCTGACCTCACCGGATCGCAACGGTGTGAACCGATCCGGCCTGCCCGCCTTGGCAGTCGTGTACGTGCCTACGGCACGCTCACCGCTCTCAGGGTTATCGACCTCAAGCCAGATTGTTCCGTCGTCGGACTGCATCACCCGTCGCAGCACCTCGGCGTGGCCCGGATCGGCGTAAACGCCGATCGAATCGATCGACCCGTCGAGTGCGACCTTCAGGATCTCGCCATCACGGACGGCGAGCAAGCCCGATGTCGGTCCCGAGCACGTCGTGGCAGGCGGCGTCGGAGTCGCGGTGGCGGAGATGGTCGTCGGCGGGGAGGTCGTCGGCGCGGCGGTGGCAGACACCAGCGACACCGTCGTCGTCGGACGGGTAGTCGCCGGCATGGCGGTCGTCGCGGGCACGGTCGTGCCCGGCGTCGTCGAGCCGGGCGGGATGGTTGTGCCCGGGAACGTCGATTCGATCGTCGTCGTGATCGGTGGATTCGTCTCGGAAGGAGCCAACTCGCTGTCGCGACCGTTGACGGCAACGACGGCACCGGCGCCGGCGGCGAACAGCACTGCGCACGCCACGCCCATCGCGGCGTACCGGCGGATTCGCAGCTGCTTCGCCCTCGCGGTAACCGCCTGCAGCTTGCCCATGTCAGGCTGCGGCGGTTCGCGGTCGCGGAGCTCGTCGAACATGTTCATGCCTCCAGTACCCATTCGGCGCCGAGGTCGACGCGCAGCGAGGCGAGCCCGCGCGAGACGGTGCTCTTGACGGTGCCGACGCTGCATCCCAGCGCGTCCGCCGTCTCGGCTTCTGACAGGTCGGCGACGTGACGCAGCACGACCGCCTCGCGCTGGCGGCGGGGAAGGTTGCGCAAGGCAGCGACCAGTTCCTCGCGCTCCGCGGCGAAGACGTCGCCTCCGGGTTCGGCACGGTCGCCGTCCTCGTTGCGCAGCACCGTCCGCTTGCGGCGACGTGTGCGGTCGATGGCGAGGTTCGTCGCGACACGGGCGACCCATGGCCGCCCGTAACCGCCAACCCGCCGCCAGCGGACCATCGCCCGTGCCAGCGCCTCCTGCGCGCAGTCCTCGGCGTCGCCGCGATCGCCGAGGATTACGAACGCCGCGCGGTAGGCGACCCCGAACAGCTCCTCGAACTCGGCAACGAATCCGTCACTCACGACCAGTCAACGCCCCTCCGCACGGAAAGGTTGCGTCGTCATTACCGCCACGCTCGTTCTGTCCGTCGGAATCGGCCCGATCGGGCCGATCTCTACGGACAGGTCGGGGGAATGGGCAAACTTTTCGTTCACGGTCGACCCGCGTGCGGGGCGGACTGCGTAGGTTCGATGTATGGAGGGCTCACCACGGTGACCGAGGGGCGCAGACGACTGGCGGTGCTCGTGTCGGGGACCGGATCCAACCTGCAAGCCCTCCTCGACGCAAGCCACGACGGCAGTCTGCCTGCCGACGTCGTGCTCGTCGTGAGCGACCGGCACGGAGCCGCGGCGCTCGACAGGGCTCGGGATGCGGGGGTCTCTGCCGTCGCCGTCCCGCCCGTGCCTGGCGAGGAGCGGTCCCGGTACGACAGCACGATTGCCGCGATCGTCGCCGAGCACGAGCCCGACCTCGTCGTGCTCGCCGGATGGATGCGCATCTTGACGATGAGCTTCTTGCGCCACTTTCCGGGCCAGGTCGTGAACCTCCATCCGGCGCTCCCGGGCGAGCTCGCCGGCACCAACGCCATCGAGCGCGCCTTCGACGAGGCACGAACCGGGACACGGACTGCAACAGGCGTGATGGTGCACCTCGTACCCGACGAGGGCGTCGACGACGGGCCCGTCCTCGCC
>JALZNU010000004.1 GCA_030857495.1 Actinomycetota bacterium
GCGGTGCGATGTGGTGCGATCAGCCGTCGTCAGACGCGTTCGATGATGGTCGCGTTGGCCATGCCGCCGCCCTCGCACATCGTCTGCAGCCCGTAGCGGCCCTCCGTGCGCTCCAGCTCGTGCAGCAGCGTGGTGAGCAACCGTGTACCCGAGCAGCCGAGCGGGTGACCGATCGCGATCGCGCCGCCATTGACGTTGACGCGGTCCATGTCGGCGTCGAGCTCCTTGCGCCACGCCAGCACGACGGAGGCGAACGCCTCGTTGATCTCGACGAGGTCCATGTCGTCCATCGTCAGACCTGAGCGTTCGAACACCTTCTTCGTCGCAGGGATCGGCGCCGTCAGCATCAGCCGCGGGTTCGCACCCGCGACGGCGAAGTCGACGAAGCGGGCCCGCGGCGTGAGGCCCAGCGCGGCGGCCTTCTCCTCGCTCATGATGAGCACGGCGGAGGCGCCGTCGGTGATCTGTGACGAGTTGCCGGCCGTGACGCGACCGCCCTCCTCCTCGGCACGGAATGCCGGCTTCAGTGCCGACAACGACTCCAACGTGGTCTCTCGCAACCCCTCGTCGGTCGTCATCGTCGCCCCCTCGTGGTCGGTCACGGGGTGGATCTCGCGCTCGAAACGTCCCTCGGTGGTGGCCTTCGCCGCGAGCTGCTGGCTGCGTGCGCCGAGAGCGTCCATCTCCTCGCGACTGATGTCCCACTGGTCGGCGATGAGCTCGGCACTGATGCCCTGTGGCACGAGTCCACCTTCTGGCGCATAGCGGGCGCCGACCCGCGGGCCGAACGGGTAGCCGAACTTCCCGTCGGCCATCGACGCGCCCATCGGCACGCGGGTCATGACCTCGACGCCGGCGGCGACGACGACGTCGTAGGCGCCGGCGATGACGCCCTGCGCGGCGAAGTGGGCAGCCTGCTGGCTCGATCCGCACTGACGGTCGATCGTCGTGCCGGGGATGTCCTCTGGCCAACCGGCGGCGAGCACGGCGTTGCGGGCGATGTTGATGCCCTGCTCGCCGACCTGCATCACGCAGCCCATGATCACGTCGTCGATCTCGGCGGGATCGACGCCGCTGCGGTCGGTGAGCGCCTTCAGCGTCTCCCCCGCTAGGTCGACCGGATGCCACTCTCGCAACCGTCCGTTCCGTCTCCCGAGGGCAGTCCTGACGGCTTCGACGATCACGGCGGTGCTCATCTCGGCAGCGTTCCACCTCTGGGTCGGGTGTGCCCAATCGTGCGAGACTCGCCGCCATGTCGCACGAGGAGACCACCGGATCCACGCCGATCACGATCGCCGAGCTCGATGCGGAGGTGGAGGGGCTGACGGTCCCGCGCCGCTTCCTCGACCTCGTCGCGGCACACCCCGACGAGCCAGCGGTGCAGTCGATGAACGGCGACGACGGATGGGACTCGTGGACGTGGGGTGAGGTCGGCGACCTGGTCGCCAGGGCAGCGGCCGGGCTCGCGTCGCTCGGGATCGGCGAGGGCGACCGGGTGCTGTTGATGATGCGCAACCGTCCCGACTTCCACTGGCTCGACCTCGCCGCCCAGTTCGTGCGTGCCACGCCAGTCAGCATCTACAACTCGTCGGCACCCGACGAGATCGCCTACCTCGCCGGTCACGCAGAGGCGCGGGTCGCGATCGTCGAGGACGATACATTCCTGGACCGCCTGCTCGCCGTGCGCGACCAGCTCCCCGACCTGACGCACCTGTTCGTCATCGACCAACCTGCGGACGGGCTGCCCGACGGTGTTGTCGACGCCGCCGATCTCCTCCACGACGGGAACGATCGCGGCGCGCTCGACGCGCTCGCCGCGACCACGTCGCCCGACGACATCGCCACGCTGATCTACACGAGCGGCACGACCGGACCGCCGAAGGGCGTGATGATCAGCCAGTACAACGTCGTGTACACGGTGGAGCAGCTGCGCCGCTGCATCGGTCTGCCCGAGCACGCCCCGCGGCGGGTGCTGTCGTACCTGCCGATGGCGCACATCGCCGAACGGATGATGAGCCACTACCAGTCGGCGATCCTCGGCTACCACGTCCACTGCTGCCCCGACGCGGGCCAGCTGACGTCGTACCTCAAAGAGGTGCGCCCCGAGATCATGTTCGGCGTGCCGCGCGTCTACGAGAAGCTCTACAGCGGGCTCAACGCCGCGCTCGCGGGCGACGCCGAGCGCAAGGCACAGTTCGACGACGGCGTCGCCGCAGCGGGCGAGATCGTGCAGGCCGAGCGCGACGGCACGATCACCGAAGACCAGCGCGCGACGCGCCAGTTCCTCGACGACGCCGCGTTCGCCCAGGTGCGCCAGATGGTCGGCCTCGACGCGCTCGAGATCGCCGTCACGGGAGCTGCACCCATCGCTCGCGAGGTGCTGGAGTGGTTCAACGCCATCGGCGTGCCGCTGTCGGAGATCTACGGGATGAGCGAGTCGAGCGGACCGATGTGCTGGACGCCACACGCCAACCGACCTGGCAGCGTCGGCCAGGCGATCCCCGCCTGCGACGTCCGCATCGCCGACGACGGCGAGGTGATCTGCCGCGGCGGCAATGTGTTCCAGGGCTACTTCAAGGATCCCGACAAGACCGCCGAGACGCTCATCGACGGCTGGCTGCACTCGGGTGACATCGGCGAGATCGACGACGACGGCTACGTCCGCATCGTCGACCGCAAGAAGGAGCTGATCATCACGTCTGGCGGCAAGAACATCAGCCCCGCCAACCTCGAATCGGCGCTGAAGATGATCTCTCTCGTCGGTCAGGCCGTCGCCATCGGCGACGACCGCAAGTTCGTCTCGGCGATCCTCGCCCTCGACCCGGAGGCGGCGTCGGTGTGGGCGCTCGCCCACGATCGCGACGGCGTCTCGCTGCGCGAGCTCGCCGAGGACCCCGACGTGATCGCCGAGATCCAGCGCGGCGTCGACGCGGCGAACGGCAAGTTCGCCACGGCGGCGCAGATCAAGCGCTTCACCGTCGTCGGCGAGGAGTGGCTCCCCGACAGCGACGTCCTCACCCCCACCTCGAAGCTCAAGCGTCGCGGCATCAACGCCCGCTACGCGACAGAGATCGAAGCGATGTACCGCTGACGCTGCGGGCTCGTCGTCCGCTTCGCTTTCTCCTCGCGCCGCGTGTGCCTCGTCGCTGGCGCTTCCGCACTGCTGGCGGGCTCGTCGGCCCTACGGTTCTCCTCGCGCCGCGTGTGCCTCGTCACTGGCGCTTCCCTCGGCACGTGACGCTGCGGGCTCGTCGTTCACGCGCCTTTCAGCGCGGCGGCGAAGATGGTGAGGCCTTCGTCGATCTCGTCGGCGGTGACGACGAGGGGCGGCATCCAGCGCACGCAGCGGCCACCGGTGCCGGCGGTCATCAGGATCATGTGTCCCTCGGCGAGGCAATGGGCGGCCACGGCGGCGGCACGGGCCCCGTCGTGGAACTCGGTGCCGACCATCAGACCCGGTCCTCGCACCTGACGGATGCCCGACGCCTCGTCGGCGGCGAGCTGCTCGAGGCCCTCGGTGAGCTGGCGCCCGCGTGCGACGACGTTGACGAGGAACCCGGGCGCTGTCATCACGTCGATCGTCGCCAGCGCCGCCGCACAACCGATCGGGTTGCCGCCGTACGTTCCGCCGTGGCTGCCGCGCGGCCAGGCGTCGTCGAGCTCGCGACGCGTGCCGAGCGCCGAGAACGGGAACCCGGAGGCGATGCCCTTCGCCATGCAGATCACGTCGGGCTCGATGTCGTAGTGCTCGACGGCAAACAGTTTTCCGGTGCGCCCGAAGCCGCTCTGCACCTCGTCGGCAATGAACAGCATCTCGTGCTCCCGGCAGCGTTCGAGGAGGCCCTCGACGAACGCCTTCGGCGCAGGGACGTAGCCGCCCTCCCCGAGCACGGGCTCGATGATCAGGGCCGCCGTCTCGGCCGGCGCCGTCATCGTCGCCAGCAGGTGGTCGAGCCCGGCGAGTGCGGTCGCGACCTCACCCGACTCGTCGTCGGCGAGGGGGTCGGGGAACGGCGCGACGAAAACGCCGGACGGGAGCGGCGAGTGACCCGAGCGGTACGACGTCTTCGACGTCGTCATCGCCATCGTCATGTGCGTGCGGCCGTGGAACGATCCGGAGAAGACGACGATGTTCGGCCGCTTCGTCACCTGCTTGGCGAGCTTGACCGCGGCCTCGGTGATCTCGGCGCCCGAGTTGGCGTAGAAGAACGTGTCGATCGCGCCCGGGGTGAGCTCGGCGAGCCGGGCAGCGAGCGGCTCGAGCAGGTCGTGCGTGAAGACGTTGGCCTGAGCGTGGATCGATCGTGCCGCCTGGTCGGCGATCGCCTTCACGACCGCCGGATGCGAGTGACCCGTTGAGTTGACGGCGATCCCCGCCGCGAAGTCGAGGTACTCGACGCCGTCGGTCGTCGTCACCCTGCACCCCGATCCGGTTGCGATCTCGAGGTCCGTGACCTTGAACCACACGTTGGACAGGTGACTCGTCATAGTCGCGATCGTACGACGCAGCACGACGTGACGCATTGGGCAGCCTCGACCGCCGAGTCTGAGGCGCGCGGCGAGGGAAGCGCCAGCGACGAGCCGCACGCGGCGCGACGGCAAAGCGCAGCGGAGCCGGAGCCCGCCACAGACGCGGCTCAGGTGGCGAACGCCACCAGAGCGACGTCGAGATACGTCTCGGCGAGGTGGAAGGTCATCTCGGCGCGGACGGCTTCGGGGACGTCGTCGAGGTCGTACTCGTTGCGCTTCGGCAGCACGACGTGGGTTAGTCCGGCGCGATGTGCGGCGAGCACCTTCTGCTTCAGGCCACCGATCGGCAGCACCGCCCCCTGGAGGGTGATCTCGCCGGTCATGCCGACGCGCTCGTCGACGGTGACGTCGCGGAGCAGGCTGACGAGCGCCGTCGTCATCGTGATGCCCGCCGACGGGCCGTCCTTCGGGATCGCGCCGGCCGGCACGTGGATGTGGAAGCGCCGATGCAGCGACTCCGGATCGATGCCGAGCTCGAGGGCGTGTGAGCGGACGTAGTTCAGGGCGATCTGCGCCGACTCCTTCATCACGTCGCCGAGCTGCCCGGTGAGCGTCAGGCTCGGCTCGGAGTCCGCTCCCGTCGGGAACGCCGTCGACTCGATGAACAGCACGTCGCCACCCACGCCGGTCACGGCGAGACCTGTCGCCACGCCGGGCAGCTCGGTGCGCTCGGGCACGTCGTCGCGCACCTTCGAGCGGCCGAGCAGCTCGGTCACCCGGTCGGGTCCGATCTCCTGCGTCGGCACGTCCTCACCGCGGACGATCCCGCGTGCCACGGTGGCGGCGATCTTCTTCGCCAGCCGGCCGAGCTCGCGCTCGAGACGGCGCACGCCGGCCTCACGCGTGTAGCCACGGATGATGGTGGTGACGGCCTCGTCGCGCAGCGTCACCTCGTCGTCGCGCAGCCCCGATTGGGCGAGCTGGCGCGGCCACAGGTAGCGCCGAGCGATGTGCAGCTTCTCCTCGTCCGTGTACCCGTCGAGGGGGACGATGTCCATGCGGTCGAGCAGCGGCGCCGGGATCGTGTCAAGCACGTTGGCGGTGGCGATGAACACGACGTCGGAGAGATCGAGGTCGACCTCGAGGTAGTGGTCGCGGAACGTGTGGTTCTGCGCCGGGTCGAGCACCTCGAGGAGCGCAGCCGACGGATCGCCGGACCACCCACCTGCCCCCATCTTGTCGACCTCGTCGAGGAGGATGACGGGGTTCATCGCGCCTGCCTCGGTGAGGGCGCGTGCGATGCGTCCTGGACGAGAACCGACGTAGGTGCGGCGGTGGCCGCGGATCTCAGCTTCGTCGCGGACGCCGCCGAGCGCGATGCGGATGAACGAACGTCCCATCGCCCTGGCGACGGACTCACCAAGGCTCGTCTTGCCGACTCCCGGGGGTCCGACGAGGGTCATGATCGCACCGTGGCCGCGACGGCCGCGACCCGACAGCGGCATCGCCGGCGTCTCGGCAGCGGACTCGTCGAGCACCGAGTCGGCATCGGCCGGAGACACCGTCCGCTGCGAGGCGAGCGCGCGCACGGCGAGGTACTCGACGATGCGGTCCTTGACGTCGGAGAGCCCGGCGTGATCCTCGTCGAGGACCCGCTGGGCGGCGTCGAGATCAACGGTGTCGTCGCTGCGCTCGCCCCACGGCAGCTCGAACATTCGGTCGAGCCAGTTGACGATCCAACCGTGCTCGGGTCCCTGTGCGCTGGTGCGCTCGAGCCGGTCGATCTCCTTGGCGATCGCCGAGTAGACGCTCTCGCTCAGCGCCGGCTCGCCCTCCTGCAGCGCACCGAGCTTGGTGCGGTAGTCGTCGACGAGATCGCCGTCGCCCTCGCCGAGCTCCTTGCGGATCGCCGCCAACTGCTGGCGGAGCAGGTATTCGCGGTGCTGGCGGTCGACGTCCTCGGTGACGTCGTCACGGATGGTCTGGCGCACTCGCAGCTCGGCGAGGTGCGTCCGCGCCCATTCGTCGATCAATCCGACACGAGTCTCGACGTCGACGGCCTCGAGCACGCCGAGCTTGGCGTCGGCGTCGAAGTCGGCCCACGCAGCGACCCCGTCGGCGAGCGCCCCCGGCGCGGGGGCGGTGGCGAGCAATTCGGGGAGCCGGCGCGAGCGCCGGATCTCGGCGATCTCACCGAGCACGGTGCGCAGCTCACGCGTCGTCGCCTCGACGCGCGGCGTCGGCCGGGTGTCCTCGATCGCCGTGACGTCGGCGTAGGTGGCACCCCGGTCCGATTCATGGATCGCGCCGACATGGACTCGCGAGTCGACGCGCACGATCGCCACCGCCTCGCCGCTCGGCAGCGCACCGACGTCGGGCACGTGGGCGATGACGGCGAGCTCGCTGCGATCGTTGCGCAGCACGACTCGCCGGTCGGATCTCGACGCGCCGGTGGAGGTCGAGGAGGCCTCGATCGCCCGGCGGACCGCCGGGTCGGTGAGGCCGAGGGTGATCACGGTGCCAGGGAGGACGATCTCGGGCAGCGTGGCGACGGGGAGACGGAGTGTGACCACAGCTTCAGCCATACCTCAGAGGCTAGGTCAGATTTCTTGAGTCCTCTTCTGTCAAGGATGTGACAAAGGAGTCCTCATGATCGGGAATAGTCCCGGAGAATCGACGTCAGACATCAGACTGCTTGGCCGGCGGCCAGCTCACGGGCCTCGACGATGCCGGCGCCGCGTTCGAGCAGCGCCCGGTACGGCATCACCTGCCGCGGCGAGTTCAACCCGGCGGCGGCACGGAGACGCCCAGCGCGTGAATACAGGGCCACGAACCTGCGGTCTGCGACTGAGCCGACGGCGATCTCGACCTCGTCGTCACCACGGGCGTGACCGAGGTACTGGATCCGGTGGCGGTACTGGTCGCTCCACACGAACGGCACCGGTTCGTACCGCTGCACCGGTTCGCCGGACGCCTCGGCGAGCACGTTGCTCGCCGCGACGGCGCCTTGCTCGGCGGCGTTCGTCCAGTGCTCGATCCGCATCACCTCGCCGCCGAACCGTCCGTTCGGCCAGCGGGCGACATCGCCGGCGGCGTAGACGCCGGGACGCTCGGTGCGGAGGGCGGCGTCGACGAGCACGCCGTCGTCGAGCGTCAGCCCGCTGCCCTGCAACCATTCCGTGACCGGTGCAGCGCCGATCCCCACGAGCACGACGTCGGCGGCGAGCCGGGTACCGTCGCCCAGCACGACCGCCCCCGGCTCGAACCCGGTGACCACGGCCCGCGTGCGGATCGAGACGCCTTCGTCCTCGTGCACCGCGGCCATCGCCCAACCGACCTCCGCCCCGAACGCCCGCGACATCGGCGCGTCGAGCGCCTCCAGCACGGTGACGTCGTTGCCGGCCATCCTCGCCGCGGCCGCCGCCTCGAGCCCGATGAACCCGGCGCCGACGAGGCACACCTGGCGCCCACCACCGGCGAACGCCCGGCGCAGCGCGATCGAGTCCTCGATGCACCGCAGCACGTGGGCGTCGCGCGGCTGGTCGGTGAGCAACCGTGGCCGGCTCCCCGTCGCGATCACGACGGCGTCCCCGGCGATCCGCTCGCCCGACTCGAGCACCACCGTGCCGCCGCGCTCGGCGTCCGACAGGTCGAGTGCCACGGCCGTCTCGCCGAAGCGCTCGTCGAGGCCGAGTTCGGCCAGCGCCTCTGGCTTGCGGAGATGGATGCGGTCGAGCTCCCACTCCCCCTGCAGCACCTTCTTCGACAGCGGTGGCCGATCGTACGGAGGATGGCGCTCGGATCCGACGAGCACGATGCCGCCGTCGAAGCCGCCCTGGCGGAGCGTCTCGCAGGCACGGAGACCGGCGAGCGACGACCCGACGATCACGACGCGTCGCAGCGGCTCCACGCCAGCGCACGGTAGCGGGCACGTGAACGGCCTACGGTCGATGGAGTGCGAGCGATCGTCACCCCGGACGCCGTGAACGAGATGGTGCGGACCCAGTTCCCCGGCTCGTCGAACCGCTGCATCGAGCTCGGCGCCGACTACGCCGTCGCCGAGCTGATCACGACACCCGAGTCGATCCGGCCGGGAGGGTTCATCTCGGGTCCCTCGCAGTTCGGGCTCGCCGACGCCGCGCTGTGGTACCTCGTGTTCGTCGCCATCGGTCGCATCGAGCCGATGGCACTCACGTCGGAGCTGTCGATCCGGTTCCTGCGCCCGGCCGTGGGCGATCGCCTCGGTGCTCGGGCTACGTTGGAGTCGAGGAGTCGCCGCAGCGTCGTCGGGTCGGTGCACATCTGGGCCGGTGACGCAGCGCACAAGCCAACGGCGATTGCCCAGGGCACGTACGCCCTGCCATTCCCGCAACCATCAGGCTGACCGCGTGATCGCCGTCAGTGCCCGCTGATGGCGCCGATCAGCGCGGCGGCCGTTCGGCGCCGTGGCGGAACGTGATCGAGATCCGCGGGCCGACGCCTGTCGTGCACTTCGGCACGGTGTGCTCCCAGTCGTGCTGACACGCGCCGCCCATCACGAACAGGTCGCCGTGGCCGAGCTCGTACGCGAGTGACGCGCCGCCGCCGTGACGCCGGAGCCGGAACGGGCGGCGATCACCAACGCTGACGATGGCGACCACAGGCTGGCGCACGGTGCGGCGGTGCCGGTCGCGGTGCCAGGCAACAGAGTCGCGACGGTCGCGGTAGAGGTTGAGCCCGATCGAGTCGAACGCGACGCCGTAGCGCTCGGTCAACACCGCGCGCATCGTCGCCAGCACCGGCAACGGCTCGGCCACGCCGCGATCATCACGCCACCAGCCGTGCAGTCGCGGCTCGTCGACCTCGCGGTCGTACATCGGCACCCGCCGGGTCCGCCAGGTGATTCGTTCGTGCAGCTCGTCGAACACCGTGTCGGCGCCTCGTAGCCACGACGGGCAGAGATCGACCCACGACGTGGCGTCGAGCGCTCGTCGCGTGACGCCCTCGAACGCGTGGTCGATGCCGACCTCGTCGACGGCGAACAGCGATCGTTGACGGAACACACGTTCGATTCTGCCGCATCGCGCGCCCTGCGGTCAACGCCGCCGGCCGGATCACACAGTGGAGACGATGGGACTCGAACCCACGACCTTCTGGTTGCAAACCAGATGCTCTAGCCAACTGAGCTACGTCCCCGTGGACGGGAATCAACGATACCGCCGGGCGGCTGCTGCCGGAGCTTCAGTCGTCCTTCTGCGCGACGGCGTTCGGCGTGACGTTCATCTTCGGTTCGTATTCGGCAACCTCGATCGCAACACCCTGGCGAGTCAGCGACGCGCGAAGCTCGCTGCGGCAGCGCTCGCACGGTCCGTAGTACGGCTGCGAGGTGACGCGCCCGCATCGTGGGCAGTCCATGCCGGTGTTCGGCTCGGGGTTCGGGTTCACGTCCAGCGACACGTCTGGCGACCGTAGCCGCACGCACAGGCCGGCGCCGGCTCACTACGATGCGCCCGTGTCGAGCCTGCCGCCTCCCGCACCCGGTGCACGAGCTCCAGAGCCGACGACGGCGACCGGTGGCACGATCGGCGGAAAAGTCAAGCGCGAGGCGAACGCCCGCCGCCGCGCCAACATGGTGATGGGTCTCGTCCTCGTGATCGCGCTTGCCGTCGGGGGGTTCGTGCTGTTCCGGACGCTTCGCTCGCACGATGAGGAGCCGAACGACTCGTTCAACCGCATCGTCACTGTCGACGACGACGCCGTCACGATCCTCGACGCCGAGGGCGAGGTCGTCGGCGAGGTCGACGTGCCCGGCCAGCCGCTCTTCCTGGCGGTGGCGGGGCGCTACGTGGCCCTCGGCGGCGACACCGGCGTGTCGATCCTCGACGTCCACGCCGCCGAGGTGACGGAAACCGGCGCCGAGTCGGACGATCGCGTGCGCTGGATCGAGGGCAATCGGCCCGTCCTCGCCACGTTCCCCACGCAGGGCGGGGCGCTGCGCATCACGAGAGCCGACGACGGCGAGGAGATCGATGTCGTGGACGAGCTTGCCGCGCTCGACGGCGACTTCGACCCGAGATCGTTGCTCGGTGACGCGCTCGTCGCAAACGACGGCGGCGACGTGTTCGCCGTCGGCGTGCCCGACGGTCGAGTCAGCACGACGGTACTGTTCGGCTTCGACCGCGACACTTTGACGCTGCCGGGCAGCGTCGTCGCGCTCACGGACGATCAGGTGGTCGTCTTCGAGCAGCGCAACGACGACCGCGGGCGACTGAGCTTCTACGACCTCGACGGCGAGGTGCGACAGCAGTTCAGCGGCGTCAGTGCCCCTTCGGTGTCGCCCGTCGTCGACGGTGACGCGATCACGTTCGCCGACCAGGCAGGACAGATCCTGCGCGCCTCACCCGACAGCGACGATGTCGAGGAGCTCGGCGCTGTCGACGCCGGGCGAGCAGAGATCGAGGGGCAGTACCGGATCGGCGACCAACTCGTGTTCCAGACGGACACACCGGCCCTCGTGCTCCACGGCGCCGACGGCGCCGAGGTCGGCAGGATCGACGGCACGATCGACATCCGCATCTTCAGCGCAGCGGGCGGCGGCATCTCGGCGCCGCGTGAGTGCCTCATCCTGACGGCCGACGGCGGCCTGACCCAGATCCGGGTGACCGGCCTCGAACAGCTCACGGACTCACCACGACCCGGCGGAATCACGAGGGCAACACCCGATCTCTGCGCCTTCGCCACGACCGAGGGTGCGCTCGTGGTCGACGGCGAGGACGTGGACGTGCCCGATGGTCTCAACGTCGGGGCGATCGCGCCCGACGCCGGCGCCGTGGTACTGGCGTCACGAGAGGGCACCGAGGTGCACTTCCTCGACGACGCCGACGCCACGCCGATCGAGCTCGGCCGGGTGCAGGCCGTCCTCGTCACCGTCTGAGGTCACGTGTGACGCGCCCTGGCTAGTGCAGGTTGACGACCGTGCCGAGCCCTGGGAACCGGAACAACCGCTCGTCGCCGACGACACGCTCGACGGCCGCAGCGCCGTCGAGGCCGAACAGCGAGATCTCACGAGCGAGGGCCGCCGTCACGATCGGTGCCGAGAACGACGTGCCGCTCCAGCTCGCCCAACCCTCGAACACCTCGTCCTCCACCTCGCCGTCCTCGTCGTCGCGGAACTCCTTGAAAAACGCGCTGACGACGTCACAGCCTGGCGCGCAGGCGTCGACCCACGCGCCGTGGTTCGTGAACGGCGCCGGACCGTTGCGCCCGAGTGACCCGACGGCGATCACGCCCGGCAGCGCGGCCGGCCACGAGCGGCGACACGTCGAATCGTTGCCAGCCGACGCCACGACGACCGTGCCCCGCTCCTGGAGGTCCTCGATGGCCTCGCTCAACGCCAGCGGCGGCTCGTCGTCCTCGGTGTAGCAACCGAGCGAGAGGCACACGAGGTCGGGCGGATCGTCGAGCAGACGTCCGATGCGGTAGGCGACATCGGCCTC
Source organism: Actinomycetota bacterium (assembly GCA_030857495.1). Lineage (GTDB taxonomy): Bacteria > Actinomycetota > Acidimicrobiia > Acidimicrobiales > Ilumatobacteraceae > JACDHN01. The sequence continues at coordinate 11,946 of JALZNU010000004.1, forward strand.
GCTGCCCTCTCCCGTGGTCTCCAGCACGCGTCCGAGTGAGACCTCCGCCGACGGCGCCAACCGGGCGATCAGACCGGCGATGAACGTACCGTGACCGGCGACAGGATCAAGCCAGAGGTCGCTGTTCTCGTCTGGCTGGTCGCGATTGTCGGTCGGTGTGTACGGGTCGGAGCCGGCGAGCGCCTGTTCCAGCTTGCTCGGACCCCACGGCTCCTCGGGGCGCGGCAGCACCCGCTCGTGGTCGCCGCAGAACGGGTCGGCGGCGAGGCCCGTGTCGAGCACGACGACGCGCACCGCTCCCCCCGGCTCGCGCGTGCTCTCTCGCAGCAGGGCGGGCTCGAAACTCGTCGTGCAGGCCATGCTGCGCTGCGGCGCTTCACGCGTCTCGATGGTGGCGACGTCGTCGCAGCCACACCCACCGGGAGGTGGACATCCGTGGCCACCGCCGGGTTCCCCCACACCGCAGGGTTCCCCCACACCGCCGGGTTGCCGTGCAACGGCTGCTGGGTCGCAAACAGCACATGGTTCGGCCGGGCGCGATGCCCGAAGCCGCGCAGCCGCCGGCCGAGCGCGAGTGGATCGAGGCCACGTCCCGTGACGAGCACGGCGGTGCGAGAGATCGGCGTCTCGACGACGTCACGCCTGTTCAGCCTGCGCAATTCGCCGAGCGCATCAGCCTCGACGATGATCTCCTCGTCGCGGAAGGCGAATCCGCGCGATGGCGAGCCGGCGCTGAACCGCACCTTCTCCTCCCAGCGGTTCGGAACCTTCCGCGTCGGACGGCGTGGTTCCCGGCGAGGTCTGCCGTCACGACCGAACGGATCATCAACAACCATCGCGTGCCCTCCTGCGACCCAGTAGATTCGGGTCCCCCGTCGACCCTTCGCCAGCATGACAGACGTCTCACCATCGCGTCACCCGACTTCTGCCGACGCCGAGACACGCGCCCGAGCGGCGTTCGACGCGATCCAGCGCGACCACGCAGAGTCCGAACGCGAGTTGCGATCGATCCTGCGCGATTCTGCCTCCCCCGACACGGCGCGGATGATCGCGTCCTGGGGTCTCGGACGGCTGCTGCACGACGCAGGTCAGATCGACGAGGCGATGCGGGTCTACCCGGGCGCCGCCGACCTCGCCCGTCAGCTCGGCGACGACGACTCGTTCGCCCAGATCCAGATGAGCTGGGCGCTGTGTCGCCAGGCGTCCGGCGACGTCGCAGGCGCGCTCGAGCTGCTCGACGATGCCGAGTCCCACGTCCATGGAACCTCGCTCGGCCGGCTCGTCATGCAGCGCGGCCTCGTGCTCATGTACCTCGGCCGCTACGACGAGTCGGGCGCCGAGCTCGACCGGGCACTGCCGCTGCTGCGTGAAGGCGACGACCGCCTCGCGATCGCCCGGCTGCTCAGCAACCGCGGCGTCGTGCGCTCGCAGACCGGCGACATCGACGGGGCACGTGCCGACCTGCTCGAATCGCAACGACTCGCCGACGAGCTCGACCAGGGACTCATCGCTGCCGGCGTCCTGCACAACCTCGGTTACCTCGCCGGGCGCACGAACGACGTGCCAGAGGCGCTGCGCCTGTTCGCCCTCGCGCGAGAGCGCTACGTGGCCAAGGGGTCGCCCGGTCGCCTGATGGCGGCGCTCGACTCCGACGAGTGCGACGTCCACCTCCTGGCCGGGCTCGGGCGCGAATCGATGGAGATCGCTCGGCGCGTGCTCGCCGACGCGGTGGCCTCCGGCAACACGCTCCAGGTCGCCGAGTCCCACCTCCTCGTCGCGAAGTCGGCGTTCCTCGTGGGCGACCACGAGGCGGCGGCGGCGAGCGCCACAGCGGCGGCCGCGTTGTTCGCCGCCGCCGACCGCGAGCCGTGGGAGGCGCTCGCCACCTACGTCGAGGTGCGGGCGCGGGCCGCCGGCGGCGACGACCAGCGTCAGCCCGACAAGGAGATCAGCCGGTTGCGCGACGTGGCGGCGACGCTGCAGCGCCTCGGCTGGCTCGCCGAGGCGTCCGACGTCCGTGTCCTCCTCGCCCGTCTCGCCATTGCAGCGGGCCGGATCGACGAGGCGCGCGGCGATCTCGCCGTAGCGGCGAAGGCCTGCCATCGGGGCACGCCGGCGCAGCGCGCAGAGGCGTGGCACGCGACGGCCCTGCTGCGCCTCGCCGACGGCAACCGGCGTGGCGCCAAGATCGCCATCGGCAACGGGCTGCGGGTCATCGATCGCCACCGCTCGACGTTCGGCGCCAGCGAGCTGCGGGCGACGTCGTCCGTTCATGGCGTTGCGCTCTCGCAGCTGGGCCTGCGGCTGGCACTCGAACACGGGCGCGGCGCCGACGTCCTTGCCGCCGCCGAGCGCTGGCGGGCCGGCGCGCTGCTGTCGACGATCGGCGGCGTTGCCGCCCCCCATCCGGATGCGGCCCGCGAGCTCGCTGAACTCCACCAAATCGAGTCCCGGCTGCGAGCCCAGCTGCTCGAGACGGCGTCGGGCGAGCAGGCGGAGACCGCAGTGGCTCGACTACGCGGCGGCGTCGAGGCGCTCGAGCGATCGGTCACGAGGGCGACGCGCCTGGCCCCCGGCGATCCCCGCTCGATCAGCGCCCGGCTCGATGTCGCCGCACTGCGCCGCCGCCTCGGGCATCGCACGCTCGTCGAGTTCGTCGAAGTGGACGACGAGCTCTGCGCTGTGGTCGTGAGCTCGACGCGATGTCGGCTCGTGCGCCTCGGCGCGATCGGGACCGCCGTCGTCGCGGTCGACCATCTGATGTTCGCGCTGCGCCGCCTCGCGATGGCTTCCACCGACGAGCAGCGTGCGGCGACGGTACTCCATCGCCTCCACATCGCCGCCGACGACGTGAACGCGCTGCTGATCCAGCCACTCGCGCTCGCCGCCGGTTCGTCGCTCGTCGTCATCCCTCCGGCCGGCGTCGCACCCGTGCCGTGGGGACTCGTGGCGGTGCGGGCCGGTGCCGGCGAGATCACCATCGCGCCGAGCGCAGCGTGGTGGCTCGCTGCCGCACGACCGTCGATGTCCGGCGCCGGCGGCGTCGTGCTCGTCGCAGGCCCCCACCTCGACGGCGCCGGCGACGAGATCAGCCGGATCGCAGCTGCAGAACCAGGATCGGCCACGCTCACCGGTGCCGACGCCACGACGGCTGCGGTGCTCGGCGCGTTCAGCGGCGCCGACATCGTGCACGTCGCCACGCACGGCACGTTCCGCGCCGACAACCCGATGTTCTCGTCCCTGGCGCTCGCCGACGGGCGGCTCCTCGTCCACGATCTCGAGACCATGGTCGACCCGCCGCGGCTCGTGGTCCTCACGTCGTGCCACGCCGGCCTCACCGGCGTCCACCCTGGTGGCGAGCTGATCGGCACCGCGACGGCGCTGCTGTCGGTGGGTGTCCAGGCGGTCATCGCGCCCTCGATCGCGATCCCCGATCGTGCGACGGTGTCGCTTGCCATCGACCTCCACCGAGCACTGCGCCGCGGCGCCTCACCGCCGGCCGCACTGGCAAGCGCGGTCGCATCGGCAGCCAGCAGCAACGACCCGCTCGCCGTGATGGCGGCAGCGTCGTTCCAGTGCATCGCCGCCTCGACGGTCGACATCGCAGCCCTCGATGTATCTGCGGGGGAGCCGACCACTCTGTGAGTATGCGGACGATGCATAGGCTGCCCCACGTGACCAGCACGTGGCCGGCTGCCGGTGAGATGGCCACGCTCGTCGAGCGTGCGCTCGATCGTGATCAGGACGCCTGGCGCCGGCTCGTCGACGTCCTGAAGGGCGTGGCCTGGAAGGTCATCTACAGCTTCGATCTGCCGGAGGAGGACCGCAAGGACGTCTTCGCATCGACGTTCTTCCGGCTGCACGAGCGGTTGGCGACGATCCGCGAGCCCGTCAAGCTGCCCGGCTGGATCGCCACGACGGCGCGCAACGAAGCGCTCACGACGTGTCGTGCACGCCAGCGTGTCGTCCCGATGGACGACCACGACCTCCCACTCGGCGCCATCGCAAGTGACGAGCTCGACACTGCGATGCTCGATGACGAGCTGTCCGTCGCCGTGCGCGGGGCCGTGCGCGACCTGTCGCCCCAGCACCAGGCTCTGCTGCGACTGCTCACCACCGAACCGCCGCTCTCGTACGACGAGATCAGCGCCACCCTCGGCATCCCACGAGGGTCCATCGGACCGATCAGGCAGCGTTGCCTCGAACGGCTCCGCAACAGTCCCCAACTCGCCGCGTTCCGCGACGGCGGGAATCGAGCCACCTCATGAACATGTCCCCGCTCCACCCTTCCGATGCCGACCTCGACGAGGCGTTGGCACGTTCCTTCGACGCCGCAGAGCCGGTGCCCGACGACGCCGTCGCCCTCGCCTACGCGGCGGCCACGTTCGACGACCTCATCGAGGAGCTCGCCGCACTCGCATTCGATTCCAGCGCCAGCGACTCTCTCGTCGCGATGCGCACCCCGCAAGCCGAGGCCCGCATGCTCAGCTTCTCCACCGGCGACGTCACGATCGACCTCGAGATCCGCCACCACGACGGCGTCATCGTCGGCGAGGTATCGCCAGCTTCCGAGGACGACGAGGTGGTGGCGGAAGGGATCGAGGGCGGCAGCGTCACCGCACGGCTCGACGAGCACGGGCGCTTCCGCATCGTGACCCACGACCGCGTGCTGCGGCTGCGAGTCGTCGGCAAGCTGGTCACACCGTGGATCACGGCATGACCGTGCGCTGATCGCGCGTCCGGCATCAGGTACAACATGGGACCGATGAGCGAGTCGTTGCCTCCTCCCATCGGTGCCAACCGGATCGAGGACGACGATGACGCCAGCGCAACCGGCGGTGCACCGTCACCAGGCGGGCTGTCGACGCGGACACGTGTCGTCGGTGCCGTCGTCGCGCTCGCGCTCGCAATCACCGCGGGTGTCGTTGCCGTGCGAGTGATCGGCGGCAATGAGGGCGGTGGCGACAGTGACGTCGGCAGATGGAACGCCATCGCGATACGTGACGACGAGACGATCACCATCGTCGACGAGGCGGGCGAGGAGCTCGACACGATCGAGGCTGCCGTCGGAATCGGCGCGACCGAGGTGAGCGGTCGCTTTCTCCTTGCGAGCGGCGACGGCGAGATGCTGTTCGTCGACACGGCGAGTGGTGACACGACCGCGGTGGAGGTGAGCGACGAGTTCGACACGGCGCGGTTCCTCGCGCCCGGCTCGTCGACGTTCGCGCTCGGGAGCAACAACGGCGGGGCGCTGCGGATCGTCGACCCGATCGCCGACGCCGACGTCGACATCACAACGCTCTCCGGCTGGCCGTCGGACACCCTCATCCTGCCACAGGCGGCGCGCATCGACTCCGACAACGAGGTCGTCGGAGTCGATGACCTCGTTGCGCAGCAGGCCGTGTTCTTCGAGATCGGCGAGGACCCCGAACCGCATCTCGTCGACGGCCGTCTGATCGACCTCCGTCACGGCGCCGCGCTCGGCCTCGAACCCGAGGAGGGGCGCGCCGAGCTGACGTTCTACGACTCGGCCGGTGAGGCGACGGGCAGCGTGAAGATGGCGCCCCCGGTGGGTGCCGTGCTCACGTCCGATGACACCGCGCTCGTGGTCGATCGCGAGGGAACACTCGTCGAGCTCACGGCAGGCAACGACGAGCCGCGCACGATCGCCGAGTTGGACCTCGAACCGAGCTCGGCCGTGTTCGCCACGGCGTCGGATCGGATCGTGCTCGCCGTCCCGGGCGCCGAGGGCGACGACGATGAGGTGGTCGTGGTGGACTACGACGGGGTGGAGATCCTGTCGGAGTCGGGCACGATCGCCCACTACACCGGCATCTCTGTCGACTCACTGGCTTGCGTCGTGATCGGCACGCCCGCCGATGGCGACGACACCGCCATCGGGTCGTCGAACGCGGTGCTGTACGACCTCGACAGCGGCGACGAGCTCGCCTCCGGCGAGATCCGTTTCCAGCGACTGTCGACGGCATCGCAGGACGGGTGCACGGTGCTCGCCGCAACCGCAGACGGCGCGCTCGCATTGACGCGAGACGGCACCACGACGCTCGACGGCGAACCGGCCGCTGTCGCCCCAGACGGGTCGGCATTCGTGCTGCGCGACGGCAGCGAGCTCACACTCGTGGTCGCCGAAGGCGGAGAGGGCGAAGGCGGCGAAGGCGACGAGGTGGTCGAGTTGCCGGGCACCGGAGCGCCGGCATTCATCGAACGCTGAGCACCCTGTCGAGGTAGTCGTTGCGAAACGTGCCGGCGGGATCGAGGCGGTCACGGGCGGAGATGAACTCGTTCCACCGCGGATAGCGCGGCGCAAGTGTCGCTGCGGTCTGGAAGTGCAACTTGCCCCAGTGCGGCCGACCGTCGTAGTCGTCCATGATCGACTCGACACCGCTGAAGTACTCGAGATAGGGCATGCCTCTGTACTGGTGCACGGCGATCCAACCCGAGTCCCGGCCCGAGGCCGTCGACAGCGGGATGTCGTCGCCGGCCGACACGCGCACCTCGATCGGGAACAACGGCGGCGTCGCGAGGCGCGCCGTGAGTCGGCGGACACGCTCGACGGCCTCGGGTACGGCGTGAGCGGGGATTCCGTACTCCATCTCCACGAAGCGCACGTGGCGGGGACTGCAGAACACGCGATCGCTGCGGTCGACGAGCTCACGCTCGGTCGCAGCGCCGCCGACGAGGCGTGCGAGACGGGGCGCGAGCGACGGCATCGAGCGCCCGGCCCGGCACACGAGACCGAACCCGAGGTTCTCCGCCAGCCACTTGTCACGCACGTAGGCGAAGCGACCTGGCGGCACGGCCGGCTCGTCGGTGCGGCGGTTGCGCTTCACCTGGCAACGTCTCGTGCCCGGCATCCAGTAGAACTCGAAGTGGTCCACCTCGCGCGTCGACCGATCGAACCCGGCGAGCACGTCGTCGATCGGCTCGATCGTCTCGCGAGCATGGACGTTGAAGGCCTCGACGCAGCGCAGCGTGACCTCCGTGACGACGCCGAGCGCACCGATGCCGACACGCGACACGGTGAACACCTCGGGATGTGCGTCGGCACGACACGTGACGACCTCTCCGGTGCCGTCGACGAGCGTGAGGCCGACGATGTTGGTCGCCAGGTTGCCGAAGCGCCGCCCTGTCCCGTGTGTCGCCGTTGCGGTCGCACCGGCGATGGTCTGACGATCGATGTCGCCGAGGTTCTCGAGCGCGAGACCGAGCTGCGCGAGCAGGTCGTTGAGCTGGTGGAGACGGATCCCGGCCTGCACCGTCACCTCCCGTCGCGCCCTGTCGACGGCCAGCACGTCGGTCATCGCATCGAGGCGGAGCTGGAGGCCCGACGTCGCCGCCGCCGCCGTGAACGAATGCCCACCACCGATCACTTTGACGCGCTGCCCGTCGTGCGCCGCCCGCCGAACGAGCTCGGCCACCTCGTCGGTCGATCGCACGTTCCGCACCGCAGCAGGCGACCAGCGTTCGTTTCGACCCCAGTTCTGCACCCGTACCACCACGTCGGCGACGTTAGCCACGCGTTTGCGCGCGACGCACGAGGGGTACCTTCGCCCCCGTGAACGTACGATCGGCCGCCAACACCGTCGCCAACACCGATGCCCGGTCGCGACTCGCCCGCTTCGGCCTCACGGCGAAGGGCATCTTGTACGTGTCCCTCGGTGTCCTCGCCGTGCAGTTCGCCAGTGGCGACGTGTCGAGCAAGGAGGTCTCCCAGGCCGGGGCGATCAAGCTCGTCGCCGAGCAGCCGATGGGCAAGTTCCTCCTCGTCGTGCTGGCACTCGGGCTCGTGGCGCTCACGGTGTGGCACGTGGTGATGGCTGCCACGGGCGATCCCGTGCAGGGCAGCGAGCCGAAGGACAAGGTCAAGTACGCGGTGAAGGCGGTCGGCTACGCCGGTCTCGCCATCGTCGCCATCTCGGTGACGGCAGCCAACTGGGGCACATCGTCACCGTCCGGCGGTGGTGGTGGCGGCGGCGGTGGCGGCGAGCAGAAGGCCGCTGACACGCTGCTGGGCGCCCCGCTCGGGCGCTACCTCGTGATGCTCGTCGGCGCCGTGATGATCGGTATCGCCCTCTATGAGATCTACAAGCACGTCGTGCAGACCGAGTTCATGGAGCGCTTCGACGTGTCGGGTAGGACGAAGCAGGTCGTCGACGTCTCCGGCCGCATGGGCTACGGTGCCCGCTCGATCGTGGCGATCATCATCGGCGTGTTCTTCATCGCCGCCGGCGTGCAGTCCAACTCCGAGAAGACTCGCGGCCTCTCGGGGGCACTGAAGGCACTCGCCGAGCAGTCGTGGGGACCGCCGCTGCTGTGGCTCGTCGCCCTCGGTTTCGTGCTCTTCGGTGTCTTCTGCTTCCTCGAGGCCCGCTACCGCCGCGCGACCTAGCTTGGCGGGCTCGTCGGCCGCTCGCTCCGCTTCGCTTTCTCCTCGCGCCGCGTGCGACTCGTGCTGGCGCTTCCCTAGTCGCGCGCCTCCCTGCTGGTGCGCGGGCGCGTGGGTAACGTTTGGGGGTGGCCGGAAGTGAGCTGATCTACGCCTTCCGGATCATGCGACTTCCGTTGCTCGACGCCGGTGGGCAGGCGATCGGGCGGCTGTCAGACCTCGTCATCGTGCGTGGACGGCCCGGTCAGGCACCGCGCGTCGTCGGGTACGTCGCCGAGAGCCAGCGGCGCCGGATCTTCGTTACCGCCGGTCGCATCGGAGAGCTGACGAGCGACGGCGCA
>JALZNU010000062.1 GCA_030857495.1 Actinomycetota bacterium
GATGACGCCGATCTCGGCCGTGGCGTACTGCACGAGCGTCCACTCGGCGTAGTTCGGGCTCCACAGCCCGACGCGGTCGCCACGTTCGAGCCCGAGGCCGATCAGCCCGCGGGCGAGGGCGCTGACGCGATCGGCGAACTCGGCGTACGTCCAGCGCACGCCCTGGTGGCGGGCGACGAGCGCCTCGTTGTCGCCGAACTCGGCGACCGTGCGGGCGAGGTTGGCACCGATCGTCTCGTCGAGCAGCGCGACGTCGGTGGGACCACGATCCTGTGCCAGCGCGCCGTCGCTCATCAGCTCCAGATCCTTCCACGTTCGAGTCGCGATCGGCTCCACGACCCGGTGGCGCGGCGTCGATACCATGCGACTCATGGACAACATCCAGCGTGTCGGCGTCGTCGGGGTCGGATTGATGGGGTCGGGCATCGCAGAGGTGTGCGCTCGCAACGGACTCGACGTGATCGCCTGCGAGGCCGATGCGGCGGCCGCCGAGCGTGGTCAGGCGCGCGTGATGAAGTCGCTCGAGCGGGGGGTGCGATCAGGGAAGATGTCCGAATCCGAGCGTGACGACGCCGTCGCCCGGCTCACGTTCAGCACCGACGTAGAGGATCTCGGCGACCGTCAGCTCGTCGTCGAGGCCGTGCTCGAGGACGAGGCGGCGAAGCTCGACGTGTTCCGCCGGCTCGATCACATCGTCGAGTCCGGCGATGCGATCCTCGCCAGCAACACGAGCTCGATCCCGATCATGAAGCTCGGCATCGTCACGCAGCGCCCCACCCAGGTTGTCGGCATCCACTTCTTCAACCCCGTTCCCGTGCTGCGCCTCGTCGAGCTCGTCACGAGCCTGCTCACGTCTCCCGACACCACGCAGCGGGCGAGCGCGTTCGCCGAGGGTCTCGGCAAGCGCGTGATCCGCAGCCAGGACCGGGCGGGTTTCGTCGTGAACGCCCTGCTCATCCCGTACATCCTCTCGGCGATCCGGATGATGGAATCGGGCTTCGCCACGGCCGAGGACATCGACACGGGCATGGTCGAGGGCTGCAACCATCCGATGGGGCCGCTGCGCCTCGCCGATCTCATCGGACTCGACACGACGCAGGCGGTCGCCGAGAGCCTCTACGAGGAGTTCAAGGAGCCGCTCTACGCGCCGCCGCCGATGCTCTCTCGCATGGTGGAGGCCGGGCTGCTCGGCCGCAAGTCGTCGCGCGGCTTCTACGACTACCAGGGCTGAGCTGACCGATAGCCTGCGATTCGCCACGGCGAGGGGCAGTGGCGAACTGAGGAGCTCATGACGGACCCAGGACGGACCCCATGACGGACCCCATGACGGACCCCATGATGGACAAGGCCAGGGGTAGGGTGCTCGTCGCCAAGGTCGGCCTCGACGGCCATGACCGTGGTGTCAAGGTTGTCGCCCGCATCCTGCGCGATGCCGGCTACGAGGTCATCTACACCGGTCTGTTCCAGTCGCCCGCGACCGTCGCCGCGGCGGCGGTCGACGAGGACGTCGATGTCGTCGGGCTCTCGCTGCTGTCGGGCGCCCACCTCACGCTGGCGCCTGCGGTTGTCGCTGCGATGCGCACGGCGGGCAGCAACGCCCCCGTGGTCGTCGGGGGCATCGTCCCGGCGCACGACATGGACGAGCTCAAGCGTGCGGGCGTCGCCGGTGTGCTGACGCCCGGCGCCACGGCCGATGAGGTGGTGGCGGCCATCGAGGCCGCGATCGGCACACCCGCGTAGCCGATGGCGTTCGATCGGGCGGAGCGACTCACGAACCTGCTGGCACTGCTGCTCTCGACGCCGATGCCGCTCTCGTTCGACGAGATCGGGCTCCGGCTTGAGGGCCAGTACCCGACGGGTTCGTCGGCGAAGCGCCAGGCGTTCGAGCGTGACAAGTCGATGTTGCGTGACCTCGGCGTGCCGATCGAGACGGAGGTGATGGGCGGCGCCGACGCCGGCCGCACGGGGTACCGCATCGACCGCGAGCGCTACGAGCTTGCCGATCTCGACCTCGCCCCCGACGAGCGGCGTGCGCTGCAGCTCGCCGTCGCCGCCGTCCGGTCGGGCACACCGCTCGGGACGGAAGCGCTGCTCAAGCTCGGCGCAGGTGGTCCTCGCGACGACGCCGCGGTCACGGCCAACATCCCGACGCTCGACGCCCTGCCCGTGCTGCGCGAGGCCGTTGCCACGCGCTCGCCCGTGAGCTTCACGTATCGCGACGCCCGACGAGTCGTCGATCCGTGGGGGGTCGCGCTTCGCGACGGGTACTGGTACGTGATCGGTCACGATCACGACCGGGCGGAGCGACGGACGTTCCGAGTCGACCGGATCGACGGCGACGTGCACCGCGAGAACGGGACGTTCGACCGTCCAGACGTGGACATCGGCAACCTGTTGCCGGCCGATCCGAAGCTGTTCGGTGCCGACGGTCCGCCACCCGAGGCCGTCGTAGCGATCGACGGTGCGTCGCGCGCAGGCGCCGCAGCGCTCGCCGAGCTCGGTGACGATCGTGTGCTCACACGCCGTGACGGCGAATGGGTCGAGGTGTCCGTGCCATGTGCCAACGTCGGTGCGTTCGGTTCGTGGGTGCTCGGTCTGATGGACGCCGCTGTCGTGCTGGCTCCCGCAGCGGTGCGGACCCACGTGCTGGCGCGGTTGACCGAACCACCCGCGATGGACGTGGACGCGCTCGTCGCGATCGCCGCCGAGCGACTCGGCACACGAGCGGCGGCCCGGGCGCGGGTGCCGGGCGCGACGGCGCGCACACGCACCGATCAGCGCGTGCGACGGGCGCTCGTGATTCTGCCGTGGCTCGCCGAACGAGGGTCGGTGCCGCTGTCGGAGGTTGCGACGCGATTCGACCTCTCGGCCGCCGAGGTGGAGGCCGACATCGCGTGGGTGTCGATGTGCGGCTTGCCGCCGTACGTCGACGAGATGATCGACGTGTTCGTCGACGAGGGAATGGTGCACGTCGGTGTGCCCCGGCTGTTCACACGGCCGCTGCGGTTGACGGCACCGGAGGGTTTCGCCCTGCTGGCCGCCGGCCGTGCGGCGATGGCGTTGCCCGGTGCTGACCCGCAGGGACCGCTCGGTCGCGGGTTGGCGAAGCTGGCGAGCGCGCTCGGCGACGAGGACGGAGGCTCGGTGGTCGTCGATCTCGCCCGTCCCGACAACGCCGACGACCTCGCCGACGCGGTCCGTCGCGTCGAACGACTTGAGCTGGTGTACTGGTCGGCCGTCGACGACGAACCGACGACGCGTGCGGTGACGCCGCGTCGACTCTTCGCCGATCGCGGGAACTGGTACCTGCGCGGCGACGACCACCGCTCTGGTGAGACGCGTACGTTCCGGCTCGACCGAATCGAGTCGTACCAGCGGCTCGGCGAGTTCGACGATCCACACGACGCACCGGCTGGCGACGCGGAGTGGTTCTCGGACGGGGCGATCGCACGGGCGACGCTCGCTGTTCGCGAGCGCGGGTACTGGGTGGCCGAGCGCTACCCGGTGGACGAGGTGGTGGGCGTCGAGTTGCACGGCGAGCGGCTCCGACTGCTTCGCCTCGCCGTCACCGACGAGCGCTGGCTGACGCGACTGATGGTGGGCCTCGGCGCCGACGCCGTGGTCATCGAACCAGTGTCCTGGCGCGGCGTCGCCGACGCCGCGCGAGCGCGCCTCGCAGCCCTCTACGGCGAGGCGGACGCCGCTCCCACATGAGTGCGTCGAGCGGCTCGACCTCCGGGTCGGGGCCGCCGGCGTCGAGCTCGATCCCGTGTGCAGTGAGGAGGTGGGGGAGCACCTCGGCGGTCGCGTGGGCGTCGGCGAGGGCGTCGTGGGGCCGGTCGAGCGAGACGCCGTGGCGAGCGGCGACATCGACGAGGCGGTGACCGAGCGCACGTTCGGGGTCGAGTCGCCTCGACAGGACGAGCGTGCACAGGAGGCCACGCTCGTCGAGGCGCACGTGGCTACGACGTGCCGCCCGCTCGAGGAACTCGAGGTCGAACGCGATGTTGTGGGCGACGAGGATGCGGCCGTTCGTGCGCTTGGCGACCTCGGCCATCGCGATGTCGAGCGACGGTGCGCCGCGCAGCGCGCGGCGAGTGATCCCGTGCACGCGACGTGGTCCGACACGCGAGAAGCGCCACGGGAGGGCGACGAGCGACGACCAGCTGTCGTCGATCGACCCGGTCGGGCCGACGCTGACGACACCGATCTGCAGCACGCGGTGACGCCGAGTCGAGAGACCGCTCGTCTCCACGTCGACGACCGCGAACCCCGTTCCTGCCACGGCCCCGGTTGTAGCAGGCAGGCGCGACACGCCACGCCGCCGCACTGTCCGATCTGACGCGCAGCCTGGACGTCAGAGGAGTTCGGCGGCGAGGCTGGCGACGTCGCTGCGCTCGCACGTCGTGAGCGTGACGTGGCCGAAGCACGGCTGGTCGGCGAAGGCGCTCGAGAGGACGGCGAGCGCGTTGTTGGACTCGCCGAGATAGGGAACGTCGATCTGGCTCGTATCGCCCGTGAAGACGACCTTGGTGCCCTCGCCGACGCGGGTGAGAATCGTGCGCAGCGTGGTGGGCTCGAGGTTCTGTGCCTCGTCGATGATGACCATCTGGCGCTGGAGCGAGCGACCACGCAGGAACGTCACTGACTCGAGCGAGAGCTGACCTCGCTGCGTGAGCTCGTCGATCTGGTGGCGGGCGTCGCGGCCGGAGCCGAGGTCGGTGAGGGCGACGATTGCGTCGTGGATCGCCGACATCCACGGGTCGAGCTTCTCGTCCAGCCCGCCGGGCAGGTAGCCGACATCGGCACGGCCGACCGGCACCAAGGGGCGGTAGACGGCGACGCGCTCGTAGCGGCTCTGTTCCACGACTTGTTCGAGCGCGGCGGCGATGGCGAGCACAGTCTTGCCGGTGCCGGCACGACCGTCGAGCGCGACCACCTCGATCGAAGGATCGAGCAAGAGCTCGAGCGCGAAGCGCTGCTCTTTGCTGCGCGCCCGCAGCCCCCATGCCTCCGGTGCCGCGTGCGCGAGCAGCGTGAGGCGGTCCTCGACGCGGCGCACGAGCGCAGACTGGTTGCCGGCGCGGAGCACGGCGAACTCGTTGCGGCGCAGACCGACGGCGGTCGCGACGTCGGCGACGTCGACGTGTTCGCCGCGGTAGAGGGCGTCGATGAGCTCGTGATCGGCGTCGAGCGTCGACCAGCCGACGGCGATCACATCGTCGCGGCGACGTGCCGGAAGGTGCTCGGCGGCGTCGAGCCCGAGGTGCGCCGCCTTGATCCGCAGGCCGGCGTCGTTCGACAGCATCGTCGTCGGTCCGCGCTCGGCCTGACCCAGGGCGGCACCGATGATGCGGTTGTCGGCGATCGACTCGTCGAGGCCGTGCTCACGCAGCCGATGTCGCTGGATGCCGTTGATCTCGATCTGCAACGTTGACGTGCCGAACACGGCAGGCTCGGCCAGCGAGCCGCCGTTGCTCAGGCGCAGCTCCTCCAGCCTGCGCAGCGCCGCACGTGCCGCCCGGCCGACATCGTCGGGTCGCCGCTTCAGGCCGTCGAGCTCCTCGATCACCGTCAGCGGGATGACGAGGTCGACGTCGCTGAACGAGTCGATGCAGCCCGGATCGGCGATGAGCACGGACGTGTCGACCACGATCCGGGTGCGAAGCCCCGCTGCGACACCCGACGCGACGGGGATGAAGGCGGTGACGGCCGCATCTAGCAGTTGGTCGGTCACATCGCTCCTCGCGCCGGGGGCCTCTGTCGATCAGACAACGAGGTCCAGTTGTAGCTGATGGCGCTCGGCCGGCGACGGATACCGCACAATGTTCTGATGCCCGATCCGACCGCCGAGCTGCCGTGGTGGCGCCGCGCCGTCTTCTACCAGATCTATCCCCGCAGCTTCTGCGACAGCGACGGGGACGGTGTCGGCGATCTCGCCGGCATCGAATCGCACCTCGACCACCTCGTGTGGCTCGGTGTGGACGCGATCTGGCTGTCGCCGTTCTTCCGCTCGCCGATGGCCGACTTCGGCTACGACGTGGCGGACTACTGCGACGTCGACCCGCTGTTCGGCTCGCTCGCCGACTTCGACCGGTTGCTCGCTGCCTGCCACGACCACGGGTTGCGGATGATCATCGACTGGGTGCCGAACCACACCTCGAACGAGCACCCGTGGTTCGGTGAATCGCGTGCGTCCAAGGATTCTGCGAAGCGCGGCTGGTACGTCTGGCGCGACGGCAAGGTTGGCGGCGAGCCGCCGAACAACTGGCGCGCGCAGTTCCCCGACGGGCCGGCGTGGACTTGGGACGAGTCCACCTCGCAGTGGTACCTGCACCTGTTCACGCCCGAGCAGCCCGACCTCGACTGGGACGACCCCGCCGTGGAGGCGGCGATGCACGACACGTTGCGGTTCTGGCTCGATCGCGGCGTCGACGGCTTCCGTATGGACGTCGTCCACCTCATCGGAAAGGACCCCGCGCTCCCCGACCTGCCGTTGGGCCAGGAGCGCAGCACCGTCATCACGAACGACGAGCCCGTGACCCACGAGCGGCTGCGCCGCGTGCGCGGCCTACTCGACGGCTACCCGGGCGAGCGCACGTCGGTGGGCGAGGTGTACCTGCTCGGCCCCGGCCAGATCGCGCCTTACTACGGCAAGCACGGCGACGAGCTGCACATGGCCTTCAACTTCGCTGCCCTGTGGTCGCCGTGGGATGCCGCAGCATGGGAGGCGAACCTCACCGACGCGAGACGTTCTCTCGATCCCGTCGACGCCTGGCCGACATGGGTGCTGTCGAACCACGACGTGCCCCGCCACCGCACGCGTTACGGCAGCGAGGCCCGTGCGAGGGCCGCCGCCGTGCTGCTGCTCACGCTGCGGGGCACGCCGTTCGTATACGCCGGAGAGGAGCTCGGGCTGGAAGACGCCGTCGTGCCGCCCGACCGTGAGGTCGACCCGGGTGGCCGCGACGGCTGCCGGGCGCCGATCCCGTGGGATGACACCACCGCTCACGGGTGGCGGACCGACGACAACTGGCTCCCGTGGCCGCCAGACGCCGACGAGCGCAGCGTCGCCCGCCAGCGTGACGATCCGCACTCGACGCTCGCCCTCTACCGCCGTGTGTTGTCACTGCGGCGCTTGCTCGGCGCGCTCACGGCGGGTGAGCTCGTGCCCGTCGACGCGCCGGTCGGCGTGCTTGCCTACGAACGGCGCCTCGGTGACGAGCGCGTCCTCGTCGCCGTCAACTTCAGCTCAGAGCCGCAGACGATCGCCGCGGACGGGGCATGGTCCGTCGCGATCGACAGTGCCGACGCCGGTGTCGAGGGGCTGGCGTTCGACGGGCAGCTGGCGGCCGATCACGCAGTCATCGCCGTCGACGCGATCGGGGCCCACGGCGGATGACGAACTGCACGTTCTGCCGGATCATCGCCGGTGACGCTGCCGCCGACGTCGTCGACGAGACCGAGCACACCGTGGCCTTCCTCGACCACGTGCCGCTGTTCGCCGGCCACACGCTCGTCGTGCCCCGCCGCCACATCATGACGCTCGACGAAGTGGATGCGGACCTGCTGGCGGAGATCATGGGCGTCGTGCAACGGCTCGTCGCCGCCATGCCTGCGGCTCTCGGATGCCAGGGCACGTTCGTTGCCAACAACAACATCGTCAGCCAGAGCGTGCCGCATCTGCACGTCCACGTCGTGCCGCGAACGAAGGGTGACGGCCTGCGCGGGTTCTTCTGGCCGCGCTCGAAGTACGCCCCTGGCGAGCGCGAAACGACCGCCTCGCGACTCCGCGATGCCCTCGCCAGTCAGTGAAATCAAGGGGAAATGCGCGCAGATGCTTGAATTCGTTGCGCTGAGGACCTACACATTGCGTGCCGCCCAGGGCGGCTGGGCACGTCGACGTGCTCGTGACACACCCCACCGAAAGGCATGACTCCATGACCAAAGCTGAACTCCTCGACGCCGTCGCCAAGTCGGCAGCTGTCTCCAAGGCGGACGCCGAACGCACCATCGGCGCGTTCTTCGAGCACGTGACGAAGACGACGAAGAAGGGCGGCCGCGTGGCATGGCCGGGATTCGGAACCTTCTCGACGACGAAGCGCAAGGCGCGCAAGGGGCGCAACCCCCAGACCGGTGCGCCCGTGAAGATCTCCGCCTCGACGGCGATGAAGTTCACGTCGGCCGCCGGTCTGAAGACGGCGCTCAACCCGCGACGCGCCAAGTAGCGACGTCGCACCGCTGCAGCAGCACCGCTGTGCTGCAGTGCTGTGCTGCAGTGCGTCGCGATGTCGACGAGGGGGATCTCGACGGGTCCCCCTCGTCAGCGTTCGGGCACACCTGCGACGATGACGCCGTGCAACAGCTGTGCGACGACTTCGCTGCCGAGGCGGACGATCTCGATCGCATCGTCGCCTCGCCTGACGTCGACTGG
>JALZNU010000328.1 GCA_030857495.1 Actinomycetota bacterium
GGGCACGGGTGTGGGAAGGCCCTTGGGAGCCGGCGGCACGTCGTCCTCGCTGCACGTCGACCACGTCAGGGATCCGCTGTCCGGATCGGTCACGTCGGTCGAGTCGGTCGAGTCGGTCACGTCGGTCGAGTCGGTCACGTCGGTCGAGTCGGTCGAGTCGGTCACCGTGGTGACGTCGATGATCTCGGACCGCTCCGCAGACGGGTTCGACCCTGACGCGCACGCCGGAGCGGCGACCGCGACGGCCAGCGCGACAGCAAGGACTGCGGTCGATCGGGTTCTCACGGCGACGACGGTACCGCCCGTCGTCTTGCCAAGGCCCGCGGGCGCGCGAGACCCTTGGGCGATGGGTGCCACGATCTCGGTCGAGCAACGACGGGCACGACTCGTCGAGCGGCACTTCCTCGATCAGCGCACGAACACGATCGACGGGGTTGCGGAGGCGCTCGTGGGTCTGCACTCGAGCGACCCGATCTCCGTCTACCTCGCACTGTGGGCACGACTCGACGATGTGACGCCGGAGGAGATCACCCACGAGCTCTACGAGCAGCGCTCACTGCTGCGGCTGCACGCCATGCGGCGCACGCTGTTCGTCGCCCCGATCGACCTCGCGGCGACGATGTCGGCGGCGTGCACCGAGGACTACGTCGCTCGCGAGCACACGAAGCTGGCGACGCTGATCGCAGGCCAGGGCGTGTGCGCAGCGGGCGACGAGGCGGCGTTCGTCCAACGGACCTGCGCAGCGACGCTGGCGGCGCTGCGTGCGCGCGGCTCGGCGACGACGGCCGAGCTCGGCGTCGACGTGCCCGATCTGGCGAAGAAGGTCTCGTACGCGCCGGGGACGAGGTGGGGCGCGTCGATGGGCATCGCTGCACGCATCATGTTCCTGCTCGCCGCCGAGGGCCGGATCGCACGCGGCAAGCCGCTCGGCTCGTGGATCGCGAGCCAGTACCGCTGGACCCCGATCGAGACCGTGCTCGGCGGTGACCTCCCCCGTCGAGACCCGGAGGCGGCTCGTGTCGACCTCAGCCGGCACTGGCTCGCCGCCTACGGGCCGGGCACGAGCCTCGACCTGCAGTGGTGGAGCGGGTGGACGAAGCGCCAGACGACTGCGGCACTGGAGGATGCGAGCGCGACCCCCGTCGAGGTGGAAGCCGAGGACGGGTCGCCGGCTGCGGCGTGGGTGCTGCCGGGCGACGACAACGATCCGCCCGAGTCGATGCACGAGCCGTGCGTGCGCCTCTTGCCCGGGCTCGACCCGACGATCATGGGATGGAAGCAGCGCCACTGGTACGTCGGCGACCAGGGCCGCGAACTGTTCGACCGCAACGGCAACGCCGGCCCGACGATCTGTGTCGACGGACGAGTCGTCGGGGCGTGGGTCCAGGCGGCGAACGGCGAGATCCTCACCCACGTCCTCGACGAGCACGACCACGACCCCGCCACGCTCCGGCTCGTGCACGAACAGGCAGCGGCGCTGCAGGCGTGGCTCGGCGACACCCGCATCACGCATCGCTTCCGCTCGCCGCTCGAGCTCGACCTCGCCCGCCGCCACGCCGCCGACGCACGATGAACCGCGAGCTCGCCACACCGCGGACCTACCAGGCGATGATCGCCGTCGGCCGAGGGTTGTTCGCCGCCGTGCGTTTGCGCCCTCGCGTCGCCGGCGCAGAGCACCTCTCCGAACGCGGCGGCGCCGTGCTGGCGATCACGCACTTCGGCTACCTCGACTTCGCTTTCACCGAGTGGGTGGTGTGGCGCCACAACCGGCGCTGGATCCGGTTCCTCGCAACGTCAGCGGCGTTCGCCCACCCGCTCTCGGGTCCGCTGCTGCGGGCGATGCGCCACGTCCCGGTCGACCGGGCGGACGGCTCCGACGCCTACCGCCACGCCGTGGAGGCCGCCCGCGCCGGCCACCTCGTCGGGTTGTTCCCCGAAGGTCAGGTCACCCGTGACTGGGACGAGGTGCTGCCGTGCGCCGGCGGCGCCGTGCGCATCGCCGCCGCCGCGGGTGTGCCGCTCGTGCCCGTCGCCGTGTGGGGCGGGCACCGGGTGCTGACGAAGATCCACCGCTTCTCACCGCGGGCGGCCGGCGGGGCGACGATCTCGGTGCGGGTCGGACGGCCCGTCGCCGTCACGCAAGAACAGGCCGGCCGTGAGGCGGGGCCGTGGTTGCGGTCGCTGCTCCAGGACCTGATGATCGAGGCGCAGGACGACTACCCGGATCAGCCGCGAGGCGACGTCGATCGCTGGTGGCTGCCGAACCGGCTGGCGGCAGCGAGCAGCCACGAGCGCACGTCGGACCCGAGGGACGAGTCGAGCGCCACCGGATAGTTGTCGTCGTCGGTCGAGTCCCGGGGCGCCGTTTCACGGTACAGAGGTACCCTCCGGCGCGATGCCCCGAGCCCGCCACGCCACTTACCGGGTGCAGCTGACGCCGGCGAAGGGCTTCGTCGACGTGGTCGACGATCTCCCCCGCCTCGCACAGCTCGGCATCAGTCACCTGTACCTGTCGCCGATCTCCGAGGCGATCCCCGGCAGCGCGCACGGCTACGACGTCGTCGACCACACGGCCGTGCGCGCCGAGCTGGGCGGCCTCGACGGCCTGACGGCCCTGCTCGACGCCGCCGGGCGCAACGGCCTCGGCGTCATCGTCGACCACGTGCCGAACCACGCGTCGATCGCCCGTCCCGAGCTCAACACGCCGTGGTGGACGATGCTCCGCGACGGGCCGGAATCCCCAGCTGCGCGCTGGTTCGACGTCGACTGGGCGACGACGGCGGGACAGGTGATCCTGCCGGTCCTCGCCGATCCGCTCGACGAGGCGGTCGAGCGCGGCCGGCTGCACGTCGATCTCGACCGGGACGAG
>JALZNU010000329.1 GCA_030857495.1 Actinomycetota bacterium
CGTGCTGCGTCGTTTACTGCGGCCTGCGTCGGCGCGTCCTGTGCCGTCTCGCGGGCGAGCGGCGCCGCCCGTTTGTCCGCGACGGCCGCCTGTTTGTCCGCGACGGCCGCCTGTTTGTCCGCGACGGTCGCCTGTTTGTCCGCGACGGTCGCGGGTTTGTCGGCGGCGGTCGCGGGTTTGTCCGCGCCGGTCGCCTGTTCGGCGACCGTCTGCGTGGTGGCGGTGGCCGGATCGGGGGTGTACACGCCGAGCGCTGCGGCCGTGGCGTCGTCGATGGTGCCCGTCACGTCGAGCCCGTTGTCGCGCTGGAACGACTCCACCGCTGCGGCGGTAGCCGCCCCATACACCCCATCGGCGCCACCGTCGACCGAGACCCCTTCCTCGATCAAGGCCTCCTGTGCCGAGACGACCATCTCGCCAGAGTCGCCGGACTCGAGCTGCACCCACGCCGGATACTCCGCCGTGAGCCGTTTCCCGGCCAGGACCTCGTCGACCTGGTCGGCGATGTAGGTCGTGACCGCATCGACGCCGTCGGCCGTCAGGTGCACGCCGTCGTACTCGAACCAACCGGTCTCCTCGGCGGCGTACGTCGACCAGTCCGCGATCTGCAGGTAGTCGCCGTACGCCTCCGCCTTCTCGTACAGAATCCGGTTGTCCTCCCGGTACACGTTGGCGTTGGCGAGGTGAGTCGGCTCTTCGTAGCTCACCTTCGTCGTGCGCAACGTGAGCCAGATGACCTGCGGGATGCCCTGGCGCTTCGCCTCGGCGATGATCGCGTCGACGGAGCTCGCGAAGGAGTAGCCGGGGTCGTTGTAGCCCGACATGACGACCGTGACCTCGCCGAGTTCTCCCGAGAGTCGCTGCATCGTGACGAGAGCTGTCTCGGCGCGGATGTCCTCGCGGCTCCAGCACGACTGTTCGACGGTACGGCGGCACGATTCGGCGTCGAAGACGAAGTTGTAGCGCTCGAGGTCGCCGTAGTCGTCGTACCAGCGGACCCCCGACAGCGTCGAATCACCGATGAGACTGATGGTGGGGGCGTTGCCCGCCTCGTCGAAGTAGATGGTGGTGTCGGCGTGCGCCGTGCCACCTGTGCCCGCAACCGTGGTGAGCGTCGCGATCGCCGCCACTGCGAGCGCGACCGTGGAGCGGGCGGGCGAGCCGGCGGCTCGGCGACGGCGGAGGCGAGTCGAGAAGGTGGTCATCGGTCGGAGGATCGGAGGGGGCACGCAGGCGCCCGCACCGGACCCGACGAGGTTACCCGTGTACCCGCGTGGCTGCGACCTGCGGCAGTAGCGTTCGGGCGTGCACGACGATCGGCGGCTGCTCGAGCAGCGGATCTCGCGTGAGCTGGCGGAACGGTTGCCGCCGCTCGTCCACCGCGAGCGCGAGCCGCTGGCCGTCCACGCCGGCATGGATCCCGATCAGCTCTCGCCGATAACCGTCGGCGACCGCTGGGGGGCGCCGTGGTCGACCACCTGGTTCCGTCTCCGCGGCAAGGTCCCGACGTCGTGGCGCGGCCGATCCGTCCGAGCGTTCGTCGATCTCGGGTTCGAGGGGGACTCACCCGGCTTCCAGTGCGAGGGATTGGTGTTCGACGCGTCCGGCGCGGCGATCCAGGGCATCCACCCGCGACGCCAGTCCGTCCCCCTCGACTCGACGCGTGAATACGTCGAGCTCACTGTGGAGGCCGCCTCGAACCCGGCCTTCGCGCAGTTCCGACCATCACCGATGGGCTCGTTGGACACCGCGCCCGAGTCGCCGATCTACCGCTTCCGCCGTGCCGATCTCGTGCTCGTCGATGTCGCCGCAGCGTCGCTGTTCGCCGACCTCGACGTCCTCGACGGTGTCATGCGCACCCTCGACGAACGCGACCCGAGACGATTGCAGCTGCTGCACGCCATCGTCGCCTCGCTCGACGCCCTGCCCGACATCGCCGCTGCGACGCGTCACGTGCAGCCCCTGCTCGCCGTCCCGGCCCGAGCGAGCGCGCACCACATCGTCGCCTGCGGGCACGCCCACATCGACACCGCGTGGCTGTGGCCGATCGGCGAGACGAGGCGCAAGTGCCGCCGCACGTTCACGTCGGCCGTGGCGATGATGGACGCTGACCCGAACTACCGCTTCGTGTGCTCGCAGGCGCAGCACTACGCCTGGATCGAGGAGGACGACCCCACCCTGTTCGAGCGCATCCGCAGCCACGTCGCCGGCGGGCAGTTCATCCCGGTCGGCGGGATGTGGGTCGAGTCCGACATGAACCTCCCGTCGGGCGAGTCGATCGTTCGCCAGCTCGTGTTCGGCCAGCGCTATTTCGAGTCGCGCTTCGGCGTGCGCTGCACAGAGGTCTGGGTCCCCGACGTGTTCGGCTATCCAGCCGGGCTCCCGCAGGTGTTCACCGCCGCAGGCATCGCTCGCTTCGTGACACAGAAGCTCTCGTGGAACAAGACGAATCGGTTCCCGCACCACACGTTCTGGTGGGAGGGTCTCGACGGCACACGGGTGCTCACCCACTTCCCGCCCGTCGAGACCTACAACGCAGAGGTGACGCCCGAACAGCTCGCCTTCGCGTCGTCCAACTTCTCGGAACACCGCTGGACCCGTCACTCGCTGATGCCGTTCGGATACGGCGACGGCGGCGGCGGACCCACCACCGAGATGCTCGAACGGGCGCGCCGGCTCGCCGACCTCGACGGCATGCCCACGATCGACATCGGGAGCCCGGCGGACTACTTCGATCTCGTCGACGCCGAGATCGCCGACGGCGCCGAACCACCCGTGTGGCGTGGCGAGCTCTACTTCGAGACGCATCGCGCCACGCTCACGAGCCAGATCGAGACGAAGCTCGGCAACCGCCGCTGCGAGCGGCTG
>JALZNU010000330.1 GCA_030857495.1 Actinomycetota bacterium
CCAAGCGTCAGGCCATCACGAACCCCGATCGCACCTTCCGCTCCATCAAGCGGCACATGGGTGAGTCCTGGAAGAGCGAGGACGTCGACGGCAAGCAGTACACGCCACAGGAGATCTCGGCCCGCACGCTGATGAAGCTCAAGCGCGACGCCGAGGCGTACCTCGGCGCCACCGTGACGCAGGCCGTCATCACCGTGCCCGCCTACTTCGACGACGCGCAGCGCACCGCAACCAAGGAGGCGGGTCAGATCGCAGGGCTCGAGGTGCTGCGCATCATCAACGAGCCCACCGCCGCAGCGCTCGCCTACGGTCTCGACAAGGGCTCCGAGGACGAGACGATCCTCGTCTTCGACCTCGGCGGGGGCACGTTCGACGTCTCCGTGCTGGACATCGGCGACGGCGTCTTCGAGGTGAAGTCGACCCACGGCGACACCGCCCTCGGCGGCGACGACTGGGACCAGCGGGTCATCGACTGGCTCGTCACCCAGTTCAAGTCTGCGCACGGCGTCGACCTGTCCACCGACCGCATGGCCACACAGCGCCTCAAGGAAGCCGCCGAGAAGGCGAAGATCGAGCTCAGCCAAGTGCAGCAGACACAGATCAACCTCCCGTTCATCACGGCGACGGCCGACGGCCCCCTCCACCTCGACGAGTCGCTCAGCCGCTCCAAGTTCCAGGAGATGACGTCCGACCTGATCGAGCGCTGCCGCGTCCCGTTCGAGCAGGCGCTGAAGGACGCTGGGGTCGCCAAGGGCGACCTGCACCACGTCATCCTCGTCGGCGGCTCGACCCGAATGCCGGCCGTGCAAGAGCTCGCCACCGAGCTCACCGGCACCGAGCCCAACAAGTCCGTTAACCCCGACGAGGTCGTCGCCATCGGCGCCGCCGTTCAAGCGGGCGTGCTGCGTGGCGACGTCAAAGACGTATTGCTCCTCGACGTCACCCCGCTCAGCCTCGGCATCGAGACGAAGGGTGGCGTGATGACGCGCCTCATCGAGCGCAACACCACGATCCCCACCAAGCGCACCGAGGTGTTCACCACGGCGGCCGACAGCCAGCCGTCGGTGGAGATCCACGTGCTACAGGGCGAGCGCGAGATGGCCGGTTACAACAAGACGCTCGGCAAGTTCCAGCTCGTCGACCTCCCACCCGCGCCACAGGGCATCCCCCAGATCGAGGTCACGTTCGACATCGATGCCAACGGCATCGTCCACGTCGCAGCGAAGGATCGGGCGACCAACAAGGAGCAGTCGATGACCATCACGGGTCAGTCGTCACTCGCCAAGGACGAGGTCGAGCGAATGGTGCGTGACGCCGAGGCGCACGCCGAGGAGGACCGCCAGCGGCGCGAGGAGGTGGAGGTTCGCAACTCGGCCGACTCGCTCGTGCACCAGACCGAGAAGGTGCTGCGCGAGCAGGGCGACGGCGTGTCGCCCGACGAGCGCAGCGCCGTCGAGCAGCCGCTCTCCGATCTCAAGCAGGCGCTCGAGGGCACCGACTCTGCGGCCATCAAGCAGGCCACGGAGACGCTGATGACCGCGAGCCAGGCGTTCAGCCAGAAGCTGTACGAGGCCGCTGCCCGCGACGCCAACGCCACCGGCAGCTCTGCGTCGGGCCAGACGAGCGATGCGGGCGCCGGTGCCGTCGACGACGACGAGATCGTCGACGCAGAGATCGTCGACGACGACGACGATCCCGCCGGCAACACAAGCCAGCAGTGAGTGGATCGATGACGCAGCACCACGACGGCACGCCAGGTGCCGACACGCCCGATGCCGCGCTTGCGTCCGACGTGCCCGAACCCCCCGCGAGCGACAGCGACAGCGATGTCGACGTCACCCCTGGGGAGGCGGGCGCCGAGCCCGACACCGCGGCAACGGACGAGGAGGCGGCGTCCGGCGACGACGCGGCCGTCACCGAGTCGATCGACGAGGTGCGTGCCGAGCGCGACGCACTGCGCGACATGTTGCAGCGCGTGCAAGCCGACTTCATCAACTTCCGCAAGCGCTCGGCGACCCGGTCTGCTGTCGACATCGATCGGGCGACGGGCCGCATCGTCGAGGCCCTCTTGCCGGTGCTCGACGCCGCAGAGGCCGCGTACATCCGCCATCCTGACGAGGTCGGACCGCTGCTCGACTCGATGCTGGCCGAACTGCGTCGCCACGGACTCGAACCGCTCGACCTCGACGGTGCACCGTTCGACCCCGAGGTCGCAGAGGCGGTCGCGCACGAGAGCGGCGCCGGTGACGACGTCGTCGTCGCCGAGGTGCTACGCAGCGGCTACCGCTGGAAGGGCACGACGTTGCGGCCCGCGATGGTGCGCACGAAGGACTGAGCCGTGCAGCGCGAGTGGTTCGAGAAGGACTACTACCAGGTCCTCGGCGTCGCAAAGGATGCGAGCTCGAAGGAGATCCTGAAGGCGTACCGCCGGCTCGCGCGCCAGCTTCACCCCGACGCGAACCCCGGCGACCCGTCGGCCGAGGATCGGTTCAAGGAGGTGTCGGCCGCCTACGACGTGCTCGGCGACGAGTCCAAGCGTGCCGAGTACGACGAGGTGCGGGCGGCGGGCCCGATGGGCAGGCCGGGTGGTGGCCAAGGCGGGTTCTCGTTCAACGTCGGCGACATGGGTGGCGGCGCGGGCGGGATCGGCGACCTCTTCGGTCAGATGTTCGGGCGACGGGGCCAACAGGGTGGCGCCGCAGGCGGCGCCGGACCGCGACGCGGCGCTGATGTGCGCGCCGAGCTCACGGTCGACTTCGAGGACGCGGTGCGCGGCCTCACGACGACGCTCTACCTCACCGCCGACGCGCAGTGCTCCACCTGCCACGGCAACGGGGCCAAGCCCGGCACCTCGCCGCAGGTCTGCGG
>JALZNU010000331.1 GCA_030857495.1 Actinomycetota bacterium
CGCCTCAGGCGCGGCCTGTTCGGCAGCTGCTCCCTCTGCCTCGGCAGCGGCTTGGGCCTCGGCAGCGGCTTGAGCCTCGGCAGCCGCTTCGGCGTCGGCAGCGGCTTCGGCCTCGTCGGCCGCCACGGCCTGACGCCAGACCCGTAGTTGCTCGGCGCGCTCGGCAGCCTGGCGCTCGGCGGCGACGCGGGCCTGCGCTTCGAGCTGGCGTTGGCGCTCGGCGCGACGCCGTTCGAGCTCGATGCGGACGGCCTCGTCCTTCAGGCGCTGTTCTTCGACGTCCCCGAGGCGTTCGACCTCGTCCTCCGCCGCCTCTCGCAGCGCGGTCTGCTCCCCCTTGACGTCGTCGAGCTCGGCGCCCTGGCGTTCGATCTCGGCGTCGAGGTCGTCGAGCTCACCCTGTGCTTCTTCGTAAGCGTCGAGGTCCTCGGACGACCGGTTCAGCGCGATCGAGCTGTAGAACGCGGCCTGCGCTCGCTTGTTGCCCTCGCGGGGCCCGGTGAGCAGTGGGATGCCCCGACTGCCGACGCTCGTGAACTGGTCGACGGCGACCTCGTCGGCCCGCCGTTCGAGGCGGCCGACCTTGACGACCAGCTGCTCGCGTCGGTCCGCCAGGCGCTGCGCCTCCACCTCGAGGCCGTCGAGCTCGGATTCGGCGTCGAAGTACGCCTCGGCGGCGTCGTTGGCGCGCTGCTGTGCTTCTTCGATCTCGCGGGCGGCGCGCTCGGCGGGATCCTCGGGCGGCGCTGCGCCCGTCGCACCAGTCGGCAGGCCGACGGCGAACAGCGCGACGGCAACGCTGGCGATCGCGCGTCGCCACATCTGCCCGCCGCTCCGCATACCGCGACGCCGCACGCAGTCAGCGCGCATCGGCGTCAGTGGGCGAGATCTGTGATGAGTGGACGAGCGACATCAGACGACAAGAGAGGTGTTCCGTGAGTGACGGGATTTGCGCACCTTAGTGTGTCGTCCCGCCCATTGTGACGATCACATGACGAACCCGCAGCATTGTTGCGACCATACCGGTTGGTATGTTCTGTTCGGGAGGAACGATGGCGACACGGGCCAAGGTGACAGCGGCGCCCCATCGGGGTGGGAGCAAACAGGCGTGGCTCGACGAGGGGTTGCGGACACTGGCCGACGAGGGTGCGCCTGCGCTCAGGATCGACCGCTTAGCCGGTCGGCTGGGGCTGAGCAAGGGCTCCTTCTATCACCACTTCGACGGCATGGCTGGGTACAAGGAAGCGCTGCTGGCGCACTTCGAGCGAGAGCACACATCGCGCTTCATCGATGCCGTCGAGTCGCGTACCGATCTCGTCGCCGAGGCAAGGCTGCGCGAGCTCGCCGACCTCGTGCTCGGCGAGTACCCGACGCCGACCGGCACCGAGGGCGACCTCGAGGCGGCGATGCGGGCGTGGTCGTTGCAGGATCCCGAGGTGCGAGCGGCACAAGCGAGGGTCGACGAGATCCGGCTCGACTACGTGCAGCGGCTGTTCGTGGACGCCGGACTCGACGAGCAGGAGGCGCATGACCGCTCGACGACGCTGTACGTCATGCTTGTCGGCGCCGGGTACCTCGCCGAACACGTCACAGCCGCCGATCTGCGCCGGATGTGGGAGACACTGTTGGTCTTCGATCGCTGAGCGTCGCGTCTGGTTTCCGGGTGTGACCGACGACATGTGGCGTCAGGTCCATACCATACCGTATGGTGTGGTCGTGAACACCACGATCGTCCGCAACCGACACACCCGCGAGATCGCAGCGCCCCCCGTTGCGATCAGCGACGTGCTCGCCACGATCGGCCAGCCCGACTGTCTCGTCTCGCCGACCGGCTGGCCCCCCGACATGCGCATCCGCCTCGACGGACCGGTGGTGCCGGGATCAGCGGGCGGGCACGGTGGGATCGGCTACCGCGTCGAATCCGTCGAGCGCGGGCACCACCTCGTGTTCCGCATGTCGCCCGACGACTCGCTGCGCGGCGTCCACCGCTTCGACCTCGAACCACTCGGTGACGGGACGAGGGTGGCTCATCGGCTCGAAGGCTCTGTTGCCGGCATCGCACGCGCGTGGTGGCCGATCGTGCGGCGGTTCCACGACGCATACATAGAGGCGGTGTTCGACAACATCGAACAGGCGGCGACCGGCACGGTTCGCCGGACGTCGCGCCCGCCGCGCTGGATGCGGGCGTGGAACCGCGTCGACGCGGCACGGCAACGATGGACGCCGTCGCGCCGGCTGACACGGGTGGCGGCCGTGACCGTTCCGGCCGTCGTCGCCGGCATCGGGGTGATTCACCTCAACTGGGCAGGAGGCAGCCATTGGCCGGCGAGCTCGCGGCGCGATCTTGCAGAAGCGGTGATCGGTTGGTCGACGATGCCGCCTGACTGGTCGAGCGGCGTCGTCGGGATTGGCCTCGTCGGCGGCGCCGCCGGACTCGTCGCGACGTCACTCGGCAGGCGCCGCCTGGCGCCGCGCGTGGCGGGTCTCATGACTGCTGCGCTGCTCGCGCGGGGCACGGTGTTCTGGGTCATCGACGGCCTCGGGGCGCCGGGCCGTTACCGCACGCTCAGCCTCGCGCTCTACACACCGCTCACCTTGGCGCTGGGCGTCGGAGCGGCGGCGATCACCCGCTCGAGCCGGGATCAGCTCAGGAGTGATGAATGACGTCGCACCGGAGGATTCTCATCGCGATTGCACGCCAGAAATGGCGTCAGATCGCGATGAGAATGTCTACGCGTTCCTCCGTTACTCACACCGAGGTCGGGAGCGGGCCGCCGTGCCAGTCGATCGCGTCGGCGAACGCCTGGAACAGATCGAGCTCTCGATCGTGGGCGTCGGCGTACGCGCGGTGGACGTTG
>JALZNU010000332.1 GCA_030857495.1 Actinomycetota bacterium
GCGGGCGCACCCTGCTGTACACGATGGGCTTCGACGAGTTCGGCCTGCCGGCCGAGCAGTACGCCGCGGAGACGGGTCAGCACCCACGCATCACGACCGAGCGCAATGTCGCCAACTACCGCCGCCAGCTCGGCCGCCTCGGCATCGGGCACGACCCGCGTCGCCGCATCGGCACGTCCGATCCCGCCTACTACCGCTGGACGCAGTGGATCTTCAAGCAGATCTTCGACGCCTGGTACGACAGCGACGCCGACGATGGCGTCGGCAGGGCCCGTCCGATCTCCGAGCTGATCGACGAGCTGGAATCGGGCGAGCGTGCCGTGCCCGACGGCCGCAAGTGGAAGAAGCTCGACGCCGTCGAGCGCGCCGAGGTGATCGATGCCCACCGCCTGGCCTACGTCGCCGAAGCGCCCGTCAACTGGTGCCCGGGGCTCGGCACCGTCGTCGCCAACGAGGAGGTCACGACGGACGGCCGTAGCGACCGCGGTGACTTCCCCGTCTTCCAGCGCGACATGCGCCAGTGGATGATGCGCATCACCGCCTACGCCGATCGCCTGATCGACGACCTCGACCTGCTCGAGTGGCCGGAGTCGATCAAGACCATGCAACGCAACTGGATCGGGCGGTCGGTCGGGTCACGAGTGTTCTTCGAGACGCCAGCAGGTGAGGTCGAGGTGTTCACCACGAGAGCGGACACGTTCTTCGGTGCCACGTTCGTCGTGCTCGCTCCCGAGCACCCGATGGTTGCTGCGCTGACCACGGGGCCGCAGGCGCCGGGCGTCGTCGAGTACAAGCGCGAGGCCGCGTCGCGTCAGGACACAGAGCGCACGGACGAGACGCAGGCGAAGTCCGGCGTCTTCACGGGGTCGTACGCGCTGAACCCGTTCACCGGCAAGGAGATCCCCATCTGGGTCGCCGACTACGTGCTGATGGGGTACGGCACCGGGGCGATCACCGGCGTGCCGTGCGGCGACCAGCGCGACTTCGAGTTCGCACGCAACTACGGGCTCGACATCGTTCCGATCCAGCAGCCGCCCGACGAGTGGTTCGATGCCCGACGAACACGCCCGACGCTCGACACCGAGCACTGGACCGAGGCGTTCGTCGGTGACGCCCCCTACGTCAACTCCAACGGCAGATCGCTCCAGCTCGACGGCATCGCCACGGTGGCTGAAGGCATCACTGCCACGAACGAGTGGTTGGAGGCCAGTGGTCGCGGCGAGGCAACCGTGACGTACCGGTTGCGCGACTGGCTGTTCAGCCGCCAGCGCTACTGGGGCGAGCCGTTCCCCATCGTGTTCGACGCCGACGGCGTCGCCCATGCGGTGCCCGACGACATGCTGCCGATCGAGCTGCCGGAGACCGATCAGTTCTCGCCGCGCACGTTCGATCCCGACGACGCCGACTCGGATCCCGAGAGCCCTCTCGACCGCCTGACGGACTGGGTGACCGTGAGCCTCGACATCGGCGACGGCGAACAGGAATACCGGCGCGAGACCAACGTGATGCCGCAGTGGGCAGGATCGTGCTGGTATCAGTTGCGCTACTGCGACCCCGACAACGACGAGGCGTTCATCGACCCCGAGGTCGAACGCTTCTGGGTCGGCCCGCAGACCACCACTGCGCACTCCGACCATCCCGGCGGTGTCGACCTCTACGTCGGCGGCGTCGAGCACGGCGTGCTGCACCTGCTGTACGCGCGGTTCTGGCACAAGGTGCTCTACGACCTCGGCTACCTGTCGTCGAAAGAGCCGTACTACCGGCTCTACAACCAGGGCTACATCCTGGCCGCGGCGTACAAGGACGCTCGCGGGATCTACGTCGACGCCGCCGGCGTGCAGCCCGACGGCGACGGCTTCACGCACGACGGCTCGCGCGTCGAGCGCGAGTTCGGCAAGATGGGCAAGAGCCTGAAGAACGCCGTGTCGCCGGAGGAGATGTACGAGCGCTACGGCGCCGACACGCTGCGGCTGCACCTGATGGCCACGGGACCGCTCGACGCCAGTCGGCCGTGGGAGACGCGCGACGTCATCGGCATGTACCGGTTCTTGCAACGCCTCTGGCGCAACGTCGTCGACGAGGACACGGGCACCTCCTCGGTCGCCGACGAACCTGCGTCCGAGGCGACCCGGACACAGCTGCACCGCACCATCGCCGCGGTGCGCGACGGGTACGAGCATCTGCGCGTCAACGTCGCAATCGCCAAGCTGGTGGAACTCAACAACCACCTCACGAAGCTCGGCGCCACACCGCGCGAGGTGGCGGAGCCGCTGGTGCTGATGGTGGCGCCGGTCGTGCCACACATCGCCGAGGAGTTGTGGCGCATCCTCGGCCACGACGACACCGTGGCGCGTGAGCCGTTCCCCGTCGCCGATGCCGACTTCCTTGTCGACGACCTCATCGAGCTGCCCGTCCAGGTGAACGGCAGGGTGCGCGCCCGCATCACCGTGGCCGCCGATGCCGACGACGAGACGGTGACGTCCGCCGCACTCGCCGACGACAAGGTGACGGCGACGATCGACGGTGCGACGCCGCGCAAGGTGATCGTCGTCCCTGGCCGCATGGTCAACGTCGTCGTCTGAGCGAACGGAGTTGCTGCCGGCGATCGCCGCGTGCGACGCCGCGACGAACCTCTAGCTCGACTCCGAGCTGGACACCGCTTCGGCCCGAGGCACCGGTGGTACCGTCCGCAGCCATGGCGGTGCGGATGGAAGTGCCACGACGCCGGCTCGCGCTCGTCACGGTCGTGCTCGCGCTCGGCGCATGCAGCGACGACGAGGCAACACCGACGACCACCGACGACGGCACAGAGCCGGGACCGGCGGCGAGCGGCACCATCGCAC
>JALZNU010000333.1 GCA_030857495.1 Actinomycetota bacterium
TCCTTCAGCAGCGACAGCTCCGTGTCGGACGCCTCGATCTCCTGGTGCGGCTTGGCGATGTAGGCGTTGTACGCCTTCACGATCAGGTACAGGAGGAAGGCGACGGCGACGAAGATGATCGCTGCTCTGATCACGAGGCCCACCTCGAACGTTGCGTCGCCGAGCGTGAAGTCGATGTCGCCGAACGTTTCCTGGCCGGTGATCAGCGAGACGATCGGCATGAGGACGCCATCGACGACGGCGTCGATGATGTCCTTGAAGAACAGCGCCATCACCAAACCGACGGCGATGGTGACGACATCGCCTTGGTTGATGAAGTCCTTGTACTCCGACCAGATCTTTCTCATCGCCAGAGTGCTCTCTTTTCAGTGGTGTTCGGGTCGCGGCGAAGACTAGCCATCGGTCGTAGCGCCCTGTCGCACTCCGGGGTCAGCTCTCCACGTGTCGTCGCGCTCGACGTCGACCTCCTCGAAACGGTCGACCGTGCGCAGCTCGGGGAACAGCACGGCCCACGCCGCCACGACCATGAGCGTCAAGGCGCCGCCGAGCACGACGGCGGGGCCGACGCCGAGAAACTGACCGGCGATGCCCGACTCGAACGCGCCGAGCTCGTTCGAGGCGCCGATGAACACGGAGTCGACGGCCATCACCCGACCGCGCATCGCGTCGGGCGTGGCGAGGGGGATCATCACGCCGCGGATGAAGACGCTGATGGCATCGGCGCCGGAGAGCACGGCGAGCGCGACGAACGCAACGGCGAAGTTGTTCGTCAGCCCGAGCACGATCGTGCCGAGCCCGAAGACGCTCACGGTGACGAACATCAGCACGCCGACGCGCCGGCGCGCGGGACGAAGGGCGAGCACGATCGTCACCAACGTCGCGCCGATCCCCGGCGCCGCTCGCAGCCAGCCATAGGCGACGTTGCCGACCCCGAGCTGCTCATCGGCGATGGCGGGAAGCAGGGCGACGGCACCGCCGAACAGGACGGCGAACATGTCGAGTGACACGGCGCCGAGCAGGATCGGATCGCGCCGCACGAACCGCAGTCCTTCGACCGCCATGCGCCAGGCCCGGGTCCCGGTCGCGGCGCGTGCCTGGGCACGCACGGTCCGAAGTATCAGCAGGCACGATCCACCGGTGGCGAAGAAGGCGGCGGCGACAAGGTACGGCACGGCGGGATCGACGTCGTACAGGAATCCCGACAGCGCCGGACCGGCGATGAAGCCAGCCATCATCGTGCCCGACGTCAGCGGGACGAGGCGCGGCAGCACACGCCGGCCGACGATGAGCGGGGGCAGCGAGCGGATCGCCGGCGAGCCGAACGCCCGTGCCGTGCCGTAGAGCACGGCGAGACCGAACAGCGGGATCGGCGAGGTCGGGTCGCTGAAGGCGTAGAGCGCCATGGCGACAGCGATGAAGCCCTCCGACCACGCTGCGATTGCCCCGACACGCCGGCGGTCGAACCGGTCGGCGGTCGGTCCCGTGATCGGCAGCAGCAACAGTGCCGGCAGGAACTCGGCGAGCCCGACGAGACCGAGCGCAAGCTTCGAGTCGGTGATGTCGTACACGTGCTTGCCGAGTGCCGCGGCCTGCAGCATCGTGCCAGTCGAGAACGCCAGCGACGCCGTGAGGAAGGGCCGCACGCTGCGCATCGCCAGCAGGCTGCGGATGCCGCCGGGTGCGGCGTCGTGATCTGCGAGCGCCGGCGCCGCCGCTTGCGCCGCCAATCGCTCCTCGACCCCGTCCATGCCGGACGCACGGTACCGACCACGGCGAGCCGACGACGGACCACGGACCGCCGTGCTCGACCCGTGTCCGTGTCACGAGGTCGTGTCACACCCCCGGCGTACGTTCGCCGGCAATCGATCGCGATGACGGCGCACGGTCGCCGCGCGGCATCGGTGGCTCGAGTGGGTCACCGCTCGTGGCGTGGCTCGGCTTCCGCCGAGACGAGGGACGCAACTAC
This sequence comes from Actinomycetota bacterium, assembly GCA_030857495.1. GTDB lineage: Bacteria > Actinomycetota > Acidimicrobiia > Acidimicrobiales > Ilumatobacteraceae > JACDHN01. The sequence continues at coordinate 1,967 of JALZNU010000333.1, forward strand.
CGTTGACCGCGCCGCATCTCGCCCCGCCGCCGGTGTGCGAGCATGCGACGTGACCGAACGACGTCCCATCCTGTTCGTGCACGGCGCCTGGCACGGCGCATGGTGTTGGACGCAGGTCCAGGCCGAGCTCGACCGCCACGGCGTGGCGTCGTACGCCATCGACTTGCCGGGTCACGGCATGTCGCTCGACCCGCTCGCCGACCTCTACGAGGACGCCGGCACCGTCGTCGCCGCGGCGGAGGCGATCCACGGCGACATCGTGCTCGTCGGCCACAGCTACGGCGGTGCCGTCGTGTCGGAGGCGATGGCGAGCCTCGATCACGTCTCCCACGTGGTGTTCGTCGCAGCCTTCGCCTTGCACGTCGGTGAGAGCGTGCTGTCGGTCCTGCGAGCGATGCCTCGCGCCGAGGTCGGGCTCGCCAAGGCGCAGATGGCTGCCGGGCGTGACGAGTACGAGCGGCTCGGCGGCGCCATGGCGTCGACCGTCACGACGCTCACGTCGATCGACCCGGCACTCGCTCGAGAGGTGCTCTACGGCACGACGGACGAGCAGGTCGCGCGTGCGGCGATCGACCGGCTCGACATGCAGGCGATGGACTCGTTCGCCCAGCCTGTCACGGGCTCGGCGCTCGGCATCGTGCCGACGACGTACGTGCGGTGCACGCGGGACGCCGCCGTGCACCCGTCACATCAGGAGGCGATGGCGAACCGCTGCGACGCCGACGTGGTGGTCGACAGCGACCACTCGCCGTTCCTCGGGCGACCGACGGTCATCGCCGAGCTGCTCGCAGAACTTGCAACCGCATCCGGCTGAGCGTTGGCCACCTGCGGCCTGGAAGGATCGCTGTGTGGCCGATGCGGTAGCGAATGTCTTG
>JALZNU010000334.1 GCA_030857495.1 Actinomycetota bacterium
CGCGTACTTCGATGCCATTGGTGCGATCGGCCCGACGGCGCGCCTCGACGGCGCGGATGCCGACGGGTGAGGATGGCGGTTGATGCACGACGTTCCGGCGGCGGTCGACTTCCACTTCGATGTCATGTGCCCGTGGGCGTACCGGACGTCGATCTGGATGCGCGAGGTCCGTGACCGCGCCGGCGTCGACGTCACGTGGCGATTCTTCAGCCTCGAGGAGGTCAACCGCGAGGACGGCAAGCCGCATCCGTGGGAGCGCCCGTGGTCGTACGGCTGGTCGTTGCTGCGCATCGCCGCCCGGCTGAACCGCGACGACCACGAGCTCGTCGACCGGTGGTACGAGCGTGCGGGTCGCGCGCTCCATGCCGAACGCACACCAGTCCACGACCCCGACGTGGCGAGGACGCTCCTCGCCGAGATCGGCGTCGACCCACGTGTCCTCGACGAGGCGCTCGAGGATCCGACAACCCACGACGACGTGCGCGCCGACCACCAGCGCGTCCTCGATGCCGGCGGTTGGGGAGTGCCGACGCTGTTCTTCGACGACGAGGCGTGCGTCTTCGGCCCGGTGATCCTCGATCCTCCGGTCGGTGACGAGGCCGTCGAGCTCTATCGCCTCGTCGCTGCGATGCGCAGATTCCCGACGCTCTACGAGCTGCAACGCCCGAAGCAGCCTGCCGATCTGGATCGCATCACCGAGCAGTTCGCGTCGTACCTCGAGACCAGAGCGTGGCGAACGATCCAGAACGAGACGCCGTGACACTGGCGGGCTCGTCGTCCGCTGCGCTTTCTCCTCGCGCCGCGTGCGACTCGTCGCTGGCGCTTCCCTCGTCGCATCATGCCCTCATGAAACGTGACCCTCGAACGACCGGCCCCGGCTCATGACCGAGATCGCGAAAGAACCGGTCGTCGAGGCGCTGGCGGACGTGTGGGCAAGCACGCGGGCGCTGCTCGCAGGGCTCGACGAGGAGCAGTGGTGGAACCAGAGCACGTTGCCCGGTTGGGACGTGTCCGACCTCGTTGCCCACGTGATCGGCACCGAGTCGATGCTCTCGGGCATGGACGTGCCGCCGAGCGAGATCGACGTCAACGAGCTGGCGCACGTGCACAACCCGATCGGAGCCTTCAACGAGATGTGGATCCGCCACCTCGACGACACGCCACCGGCGGAGATGCTGCGCCGCTTCGAGACACTCACCGCCGAACGCCTCGTCGCGCTCGGGGTGATGGACGACGATGCCTGGAACGCCGAGTCGTTCACGCCGGCCGGCAAGGACACGTACGGGCGCTTCATGCGGATCCGGGTGTTCGACTGCTGGCTGCACGAGCAGGACATCCGCGACGCCGTCAACCAGCCGGGCGGCGACGACGGCCGGGCAGTGGAGGTGGCACTCGACGAGATGTCGAGCGCGCTCGGCTACGTCGTCGGCAAGCTCGCCGGTGCGCCCTCCGGCAGCAGGGTGACGTACGTCCTCACCGGACCCGGCGGCCGCGATGTGCACGTCGAGGTGGGCGAGCGCGCCGCCGTCGTCGACGATCTGTCGGCGCCGGCCACCGTGACGTTGACGATGCCCGTCGGCACGTTCGTGCGGCTCAGCGGGGGACGAATCGACGCCGCCGCTGCGATGGAGCACCTCACCCTCGACGGTGACGGCGCACTCGGTCGCCGTCTGGTCGAGCACGGCGCCTACACGATCTGATCGCCGCCGGGATCGGGTCAGAAAGGAGATGCACACCGGCGAACGTTGTGCTTGACTGTCAGCACCAGAGAGAGGAGGTGGTCCACCACATGAGTGAACAGATGAATGGGACCCTGGAGGTGGTTGGCCGCTAGTGCGGCTCATCTGGACCGACTGGTGAAAACCACGCCAGCCTCCGCCGATGTGTGCGGCCGGAACTCGTCCCGCCGGCACCAACACGCAACATCGGTCCTTCCAGATCACAGACACAGCCGGGCGCTCGTCGCCCGGCTGTGTCGCGCCCGGCCGTCCGGCTACCGTGAGCGGCGATGGAGCGCCCGATCCGCTTCGAGCGCAGCCGCTACCTCGGTGACAAGCGCACGCAGCTCGTCTACGACCTCGACGAGTGGTCGCAGCCCGAGGTCGTCGACGAGATCGTCGCCGCCGAGGTCGCGACGAGCTTCGCGCCCGACACGATCGTCGAGGCTCGCAACCGCGGCTACACCCTGGCAACGCCTGGGCGACGCCGCATCCGGCGCGCACCCCGCAGCTGATCTGGCCCGCCGTCGATGAACTCGATGAACTCCTCGTTCATGTCGGCGAACAACCGACTGGCGTGCCACCTCGTCGATCCCAGCGAGCCCGACGAGCACCCACCGGGACTGATCCTGTGTCACGGCTTCCCGATCGGCCCGCTCGACGCACGACAGTCCGCCGGCACGTTCCCCCAGCTCGTCGATCAGATCGCCCATCAGCTCGGCTACGCGGCGATGACGTTCACGTTCCGCGGCTGTGGCGACAGCGCGGGCGACTTCTCGTTACAGGGGTGGATCGACGACCTCCGCACGGCCATCGACGTCCTCTACGAGCGCACGAATCCGACCGCGCTCGTGCTCGTCGGCACGAACACGGGCGGTTCGATCGCGATGTGCGTCGCCGCCGACGACCCTCGCGTCGCCGCCGCGGCACTGCTCAGTCCACGTGCCGACTTCGATGACTGGGCCGCACACCCTCGCCGCTTCCTCGAGCACGCACGCGAGATCGGTGCCATCCGAACGCAAGGGTTCCCCACGTCGGTCGACGAGTGGAGCAGGTCGTTCTACCGGTTCCGCCCGATCGAAGCGGCGCGCCGCTTCGCGCCGCGGCCGATGCT
>JALZNU010000063.1 GCA_030857495.1 Actinomycetota bacterium
CCACCAGCGCTTCCGGTACCAACCTCACCCTCGTCGCCTACGACTCGTTCCCCGAGGAGGACACGCCTGTCAACGATGCGCTCGCGGCGTTCAGCGAGGAGACCGGCATCGAGGTCGATGTGCTGATCGCCGGCGATACGGGCGAGATGGTGTCGAAGGCGGCGTTGACGGCCGGCAACCCGGAGGGCGACGTGATGTGGGGCGTCGACAACACGTTCCTGTCGCGTGCGGTCGACGAAGAGATCTTCGAGCCGTACGAGTCACCCGCCCTCGACGAGGTCGACCCCGACCTGACCGAGCTCGTGCAGGACGGCGAGGCGACACCGGTCGACTACGGCGACGTGTGCATCAACTACGACATCGGCTGGTTCGCCGAGCGCGAGCTCGAGCCGCCGGCGACGCTCGAGGACCTGACCGATCCGCGCTACAAGGACCTCCTCGTCGTCGAGAACCCGGCGACGAGCTCGCCCGGGATGGGCTTCCTGCTCACCACGATCGACCAGCTCGGCGAGGTCGGCTGGCAGGACTACTGGGCCGCGCTGCGCGACAACGGCGTGCTCGTCGTCGACGGCTGGACCGAGGCGTACTACGAGCAGTTCACGTGGACGAGCGACGGCGATCGCCCCCTCGTGGTCAGCTACGGGTCGAGCCCGCCGGCCGAGGTGATCTTCGCCGATCCGCCGGTCGACGAGGCCCCGACGGGCGTGATGACCGAGACGTGCTTCCGTCAGATCGAGTACGCCGGGGTGCTGCGCGGGACGGATCACCCTGACGAGGCGAGGCGACTCGTCGACTTCCTCGTCGGCGCCGAGTTCCAAGAGACCCTGGCGCTCAATCTCTTCGTGTACCCGGCGAACGAGTCGGTCGAGCTGCCAGAAGCGTTCGTCGACCACGCGGCCACCCCCGACGATCCGGCGACGGTCGAGGCCGGCACGATGAAGGCTCGTGCCCGCTGGATCGATGACTGGACGAAGGTGACGCTGCGCTGACGACGTCGCCGAACCGTCTGCCGCGATGGCTGCTCGTCGCGCTCGTTGCGCCGCCGGCGCTGTTCGCGCTCGTCTTCTACGCCGCACCGGTGCTCACGTTGCTCACCCGTGCGCTCACGCCGGGCGCGCTCGCGGAAACGCTCGGCGACAGCGACACGTGGCGCGTCGTGTGGTTCACCACGTGGCAGGCGGTGCTCAGCACAGTGCTCACGATCACGGCCGGCCTCGCACCGGCGTACGTCTGCGCCCGCTACCGGTTCGCGGGGCGCAGGCTGCTGGTCGGCTTGCTGACCGGCGTGTTCGTCCTACCGACGGTCGTCATGGGCGCAGCGATGCTGGCTGTGCTGCCGGACTCGATGGAGCGCACCGTCTGGGCGATCCTCGCCGCACACGTGCTGTTCAACCTCGCCGTCGTCGTGCGCGTCGTCGGCGCGGTGTGGGAGCACCTCCCGCGAGAGCTCGAGCACGCTGCAGCGACGCTCGGTGCGTCACCGCGACAGGTCGCTCGTCATGTGACGCTCCCGCTGCTGCGACCGGCGATCGGTGCCGCCGGCGCGATCGTGTTCGTGTTCACGTTCACGTCCTTCGGGGTGGTCAGGATCCTCGGCGGCAGCGGTCGCACGACGGTCGAGGTCGAGGTGTGGCGCCAGGCGACCCAGCTCGACGGCATCGACGTCGCCGCCGTGCTGACGGTCGTGCAGCTGCTGCTCGTCGGCGGCGCAGTCGCGTGGTCGCTGTGGATCCAACGGCGCCACCGCACGACGCTCGCACTACTCACGTCGGCGGATCGACAGCGGCCGCGCACGGCGCGCCAGCGGGTGCTCGTGGCGGCGACGGCCGCGGCGACCGCGGTCGTCGTGCTGATCCCGCTCGGCGCGATGCTCGCCCGATCGCTGCGGACACCGGACGGCTACTCGCTCGCGGCGTGGACCGACATGGGCGAGACGGAGATCCGTCCAGGGGTACGGCTCGGGCTCGATCCGACCGAGGCGATGCTCAACTCGCTGCGTGCCGCCGGGCTTGCGACGCTGTTGGCGGTCGTGATCGGTGGTCTCGCCGCGCTCGCCATCCACTCTGTTGGACGTCACGGACGATTGCTCGACGCCGGGCTGATGCTGCCGCTCGGCACGTCGGCGGTCACCATCGGCTTCGGGATGTTGATCACGTTCGACGTCGATCCGATCGACTGGCGTGCCTCGCCGCTGCTCGTGCCGATCGGTCATGCGCTGATCGCCGTGCCCTTCGTCGTGCGCACCACGCTCGGCGTGCTCGCCGCGATCGACCCGCGGTTGCGTGAGGCGGCGACGACGCTCGGCGCCACACCGGTGCGTGCGTGGGTGGCGGTGACGCTGCCTGCACTGTGGCGCCCGCTCGCCGTCGGTGCCGGGCTGGCGGGCGCGATCTCACTCGGCGAGTTCGGGGCGACGAGCTTCCTCAGCCGGCGCGACACCGAGACGATGCCACTGGCGATCGAGCAGCTGCTGGGACGGACCGGATCTGTGCTGCAGGCGCAGGGGTACGCGCTCGCCGTGATCCTCGCCACGGCGACCGTCGCGCTCGTCGTGCTCGGCGAACTCGTGAGGGACCGTGCTCGACGTCCGTGACGTGACGGTGCGTTTCGACGGTGCCGCCGTGCTCGACGGTGTGTCGCTGCACGTCGCCGACGGCGAGGTCGTCGGACTCCTCGGGCCGTCGGGCAGCGGCAAGAGCACACTGCTGCGCGTCGTCGCCGGGCTGCAGGTGGTGGACGCCGGCACCGTGGCGCTCGACGGGCGCGACGTCACACCGATGCCGACGCATCGTCGATCCGTCGGGCTCGTGTTCCAGGACGCGCAGCTCTTCCCTCATCGCGACGTCGCCGGCAACATCGCCTTCGGATTGCAGATGGCGAGGTGGCCGTCGCCGCGCTGCAACGCACGCGTCACCGAGATGCTCGGTCTCGTGGGGCTTGCCGGTTTCGAGCGCCGCGCCGTTGCAACGCTGTCGGGTGGGGAGCGCACGCGAGTTGCACTCGCCCGCTCGTTGGCGCCGTCACCGGCGGTCCTGCTCCTCGACGAGCCCCTGACGGGGCTCGACAGGGCGCTGCGCGATCGATTGGCGGGTGAGCTGGCCACGATCCTACGCGCTGCCGGCACGACATCGCTGATGGTGACCCACGATCCGCACGAGGCGGAAACCATCTGCGACCGCGTGGTCGAGATGGCCACACTGGGCGGCGATGGCAGACAGTGAGCACACGATCCTCGAGGTGACGGCGAGCGAGACGCATCCCCTGCGGCTCGCTGTGCTGCGCACGGGCACGGCGAGTCGCGACCCCGTGTACCCGGGTGACGAGCTCGCCTCCACCCGCCACCTCGCCATCGCCGGCGAGGACGGCCGCCTCGTCGCCGTGTCGACGTGGATCGTCGAGCCGTTCCCCGGCGATGCCGATGGGACGGGACTTCACCTGCGCGGGATGGCGACCGACGAGGCGCACCGTGGCCGCGGACTCGGCGCTGCGCTGCTCGGCGCAGGACGGGCGCGCGCCACGGAGCTCGGTGCCGGCACGGTGTGGGCCAGGGCGCGCGTCACGGCGCGGTCGTTCTACGAGGAGCACGGCTTCCGCATCGTCGGTGACGAGTTCATCGACGAGACGTCAGGGCTCCCCCACGTCCTCGCCCGGCTTTTGTGAGCACGTGATCGTCCAACGCCGCTTCCGAAACCGGCCGTCGATCACACCTCATGCGGGTGAGGAGGTGACGACATGCACCCAGAATCAGCCGCGCTGCGGCTGCGAGCGAGCGACCTGCGACAGGTCGCCGTGATGATCGAGTCGTCGTCGGTGATGACGCTCGACCGGCATGCGGGCGAGGAGACGGTGATCGGCTCGCGTTTCGGCGCTCTGCTCGACGAGTTGCGGCGAGCGCAGCAGCAGCTGTTCGCGAGCGTCGACGAGCTGCGCTGGCGGGCCTACTGCCTGGAGCGCGACGCCGACGACCTCGACATTGCGGCCGCTCGCGCGGCGACGTTGGGCGTCGCCGGCGTCGCCTGACTCCGGGGATTCTCCCCGTTCCACCAGGCGACTGACAGCGTCGACCACTTCCGTTCCGGGTGGCCGGCGACTCCTCATCGAGTCATGAGCGAGCTGCTCGGCTACGACCCCATCCGGCTGGTGACGTTGCGGACACGCGTCGTCGAGGCGATCGACGCACTCGGCGGCATCGGCTCCGTGCACGGCGCCAACGACGATGTCGCGTACCGGGCACTGGCGACGGTCGCCGCGACGCAGGCGCTGCTCGAGCACGACTACCTACGTGCGATCGACCAGACCCTGCACAGCGACAGCGTCGACGGCGTCGACCTCACCGTCCGGCTCGCGGCGATGACCGTGCCTCGCGAGGAGCTGCGCGGCGGCTGGCTGAGGCCCGGTGCCGCCGAACAGCCCTTCGCCACGATGAGCGACGAGGAACTGCTCGGTTGGATCGAGGAGACGCTCGGACGTCAGGCGTCCGACGGCGGACCGCCGTCGGGCTTCGACGACGAGCGGCTCTTCGAGCTGAGCGCTGGCTTCGCCGAGCTGACGCGCCGGAGCTCCGACGACCCCGACGGGTTCGGCCGCGATCTCGTCGACGTCATGGGCGGCCAATCCGGGCGCGGCGGCGTGCTCCGGATGGGCGACGAGCTGAACGTCTCGATGCGCGAGTTGGGGACCGGCGGGACGGCGTCCGGCGAGGCGGCCGTGCTCGGTCTCGTCCCTGCGATCACGTGGAGCGCGTTGCTCAACCGCGCGGCCGACGACAACGAGTTCGACGCGTGGATGCTCGACAACGTCGATCATGCCTCCGTCGCTCGAGCCGTCCTGCTACGGCCGGGGGCGGTCGACGATCCGGAGCAGCTCGGGCGCGTGGCGACGACCATGACGACGAAGGGCTCAGCGGCGTGGGGGTGGTACAGCGAGGCACCGGACGACTTCCGCGCCGTGTACGGCTTCGTCCTCGAGAACATGCAGTCCGATCCCGAGTCGGCGGCAACGCTCTTCGCTGATTCGGAGGCCCGAGCTGCGTTTTTGTCCAAGGACTGGTCGAGCGACGACCCGGTCTTCGAAGGCTTGATCACATCGGCGCTGTCGCTCCCGATGCTGCAACGGAAGGGGTCGTCGAAGTCGCTCGCGGAGGCGAACGCGCAACTGGCAGGCGGCTGGGCGATCTGGACGACCGCCGTGCAGCGCAACAACGACAAGACCCTGTCGATCGCCGCCAAGCGGGCGCTGGCGTCCGCCATGCCGGTCTACCTGCCGTCCGTGAGCGAACAGCTCCTCGACGAGAACAAGAACAAGGAGTCCGACGGCGGCAACGGCACACGCAACGACCGTCTCGTCGAGGCCGAGATCGCCGACGAGCGGATCCCAATCGCCACGTACGGCGAGTTCGCCACGCTGCTCGGCACGATGACGCTCGATCGGCCCGCGGCTCGTCGCCTCGCGAGCACGAGCTACGACCTCGTCGTGCACCGCATGGCGCGCGGCGTTGCCACGGCCGACGATCTGGCCGAGCTGCGAGCCGATATTCGTCCGGCGTGCGCGTTCAACGAGCTGATCTCGGACGGCATCGATCTCAAAGAGGAGGAGATGCGCGAGCCGAAGGTCGTCGGCGGGATCACTCCGGTTGCCGCAACGCTGCTCCCCGTCTTCGAGCGATGGGTGGTTCGAAGGTCGATGTGGTGGCACCTCGCCACCGTGCCGGCCAAGAAGCTCCTCGAGAACGAGCCCAAGCAGGAGTTGATCACGCTGTCGCGCACGATCCCGCTCGACTACGCATCGATGCAGCGGATCGCGATGCTCGAGGTGATGATCGGCAGCGACTCGGTCACTCGCCGGCGCTTCGGTCTCGGCGACGTCACGGCGCAACGGTGGCAGGAGCTCGACGCGGCGTTGGTCGAGTTCTCGGCGGCGGTGGATCAGGAGGCCATTGACGAGGCCGAGGACCGCATCGAGGCGCTGACCAACGACAACACCCCTACGGGCGAACATGATCCGTCCGGGGCGGCACTCGCCCGCGCCGTCGGCCAGCTGAGCTGAGGCAGCGTCGACGACGGAATCGTCCGTGGCCGGACCGGCGGTGACCGGCACGTGGCATGCTCGGTCGGTGCAACTGGGAATGATCGGGCTGGGACGGATGGGCGCCAACATGGCGCGCCGCCTCGAGGAACAAGACCACGACTGCGTCGGGTTCGACGTCAACCCTGCCGCCGTGCAGGCGGTCACCGCCGACGGCGCCAGCGGGGCGGGAACACTGGAAGAGCTCGTCGCCCAGCTCGTGGCGCCGCGCCATGTGTGGATCATGTTGCCGGCCGGCTTCGTCGACGCGACGATCGACCAGCTCGTGCCGCTGCTCGAGGCCGGGGACACGATCATCGACGGCGGCAACTCGTGGTACCACAACGACGTCGATCGGGCACTGCAGCTCGCCGAGCACGACATCGAGTACGTCGACGTGGGCGTGAGCGGCGGCATCCACGGCCTCGAACGCGGCTATTGCCTGATGATCGGCGGCAACGACGGCGCCGTCTCAGAGCTCGTCCCGATCTTCGATGCCCTTGCCCCCGGCGTCGACCTCGCCGAGCGCACGATCGGCAGAGACGGCGACCCGGCGCCCGAAGAGCGAGGATGGCTCCACTGCGGTCCCCCTGGCGCCGGCCACTTCGTGAAGATGGTCCACAACGGGATCGAGTACGGGATGATGGCTGCCTACGCTGAGGGGCTCAATCTGCTCGCGCATGCCAATCAAGGTGCGCAAGATCAGCAGCACGACGCCGAGACGGCGCCGCTCGAGCAGCCCGAGTACTACCGCTACCCGCTCGACATCAGCAAGATCACCGAGGTCTGGCGCCGCGGCAGCGTCGTCACGTCATGGTTGCTCGATCTCACCGCGCAGGCGCTGGATGCCGATCCCGACCTCGGCGCCTACGAGGGCGTCGTGAGCGACTCCGGCGAGGGACGCTGGACGATCAATGCCGCCGTCGATCTCGGCGTACCGGTGCCGGCGCTGTCATCGGCGCTGTTCACGCGGTTCTCCTCGCGAGACCGTGACCTCGTCGGCAACAAGGTGCTGTCGGCGATGCGCGCCGGCTTCGGCGGCCACGCCGAGCAGAAGAAGGACGAGGCACGATGAGCCGTGAGCAGGATGCGGATGCGCTTGTGCTGTTCGGGGCGACGGGGGACCTCGCCAAGCGCAAGTTGTTCCCGGCGCTCTACCAGATGGAACGACGCGGCGAGCTGAACGTGCCGATCATCGGCGTCGCTCGCAGCGAGTGGACCGACGACGACTTCCGCAAGCGGGCTGCGGAGGCGATCGATGCCGTCGTCGACGACCCGGACCCCGACGTCTCCAAGGCGCTGTGCGAACGGCTCGATCTCATCCAGGGCGACTACGCCGACACCGCCACCTGGGAGTCGCTGCGTGAAACGCTCGACCGGCACGACGCGAAGATGGCCGTCTTCTACATGGCGATCCCACCCGAGGCGTTCGACGACGTCGCCACGGCTCTCGAGTCCGTCAAGCTGAACGAGCGAGGACGGATCGTGGTGGAGAAGCCCTTCGGGCGAGACCTCGAGTCGGCGCGGGAGCTGAACCGCATCCTCCACTCGATCTTCCCCGAGGACAAGATCTTCCGCATCGACCACTACCTCGGCAAGGAGTCGGTCGAGGATCTGCTCGTGTTCCGCTTCTCGAACATGCTGATCGAGCCGGTGTGGAACCGGCACTACGTGCGCAGCGTGCAGATCACGATGTCCGAGACGATGGGCGTCGAGGGTCGCGGCGCCTTCTACGAGGGCGTTGGCGCAATCCGCGACGTCTTCCAGAACCACCTCATGCAGGTCGTCGCCTTCCTCGCGATGGAGCCGCCCGTCGGCCACCAGACCGCGCAGCTGCGCGACGAGTCGGCGAAGGTGTTCAACTCGATGAAGCCGCTCGATCCGGCCAACACGGTGCGCGGCCAATACGTCGGTTACCGCGACGAGGACGGCGTTGCACAGGACTCGACGGTCGAGACGTTCGCTGCCGCCCGCCTCGAGATCGACTCCTGGCGCTGGGCGGGCGTGCCCTGGTACGTGCGCGTCGGCAAGGGTCTCGCGGCGACGGCGACCGAGGCGGTCGTCGAGCTGCACCAGCCGCCGCGGCTGCTGTTCGACGAGGCGGGTGGACCCGCACCCGGCCGCAACCAGATCCGTTTCCGCCTCGGCAGCCACGACGGTGTGACGTTCGCGCTGCAGGCGAAGACGCCGGGACCGAACCTCGACAGCCAGGAGGTCGACGTCGATGTCGACTTCGTCGC
>JALZNU010000335.1 GCA_030857495.1 Actinomycetota bacterium
GGATCGTGAACGTCACCGTCACCAACGTCGCGAACAACATTCTTCGAGACGCGAACGTCGGTCTCGGCGTCGCTGCCGGAGTTGCCGCCAACGTCTGCGACCTGAACGTCGCAGCGGTGATCGCCGATATCCGCGACGACGGCACGTCCACGTGCACGAGCGACGCCAGCGGTCAGACCGTCACCATCAACCAGGGCTGACACTCTCAGGCGAGTTCTGAGAACGTCGCGATTTTTCGACATTCGCGCGTGATGCCACGGCGGCCAACCCGTTCCAGTACGTGACGGCCCCACTTGCCAGACCAATCGTCTCGGTCCCGTCACCCCGCAGATCACGACTCGTCGAACCCGCAGGGCGCATGCGCCGTCGTGGATCGACTCACGAGAGGAACACACATGACAACCATGCTCGCCGTCGAGTGGAGCCAGGGCGTCGAGGACGCCTGGTCCGACATCGCCTCGTTCATCCCGAAGCTGTTCGGGTTCTTGATCATCCTGATCATCGGCTACTTCGTCGCCAAGGCGATCGCCAAGATCGTCGGCGCCGTGCTTGAACGGGTCGGGTTCGATCGTGCTGTCGAGCGCGGCGGGGTGAAAAAGGCCTTAGACCGCACCGAGTACGACGCCAGCGACATCTTGGGCAAGATCGTGTTCTACGCGCTGTTCCTCATCGTGTTGACGATGGCGTTCGGGGTGTTCGGCACGAACCCGATCAGCGACATGCTCGAAGGCGTCATCGCCTACCTGCCCAAGGTGATCGCGGCGATCCTGATCATCGTCATCGCATCGGCGATCGGTGCTGCCGCCCGCGAGCTCGTCGATGCCAGCCTCGGCCAGCTCAGCTATGGGAAGTCGCTGGCCAACGGTGTCGGTGTCGCGATCCTCGTCGTCGGCATCTTCGCCGCTCTGAACCAGTTGCAGATCGCTCCTGCGATCGTGACCGGCCTGTTCTACGCAGTGCTGGCAATGGTCGTCGGCGTGACGGTGATCGCCGTCGGTGGCGGCGGCATCGCCCCGATGCGCTCACGGTGGGAGAACACGCTCGCCAAGTACGACGAGGAGAAGCCGAAGCTGCAGCAGGCGGCGCAGGGTTCCAAGGATCGCATCGCAGAGCGCGCCCAGCAGCGCGCCGACCAGGCCCGTCAGGGCACAGGTACGTCGGCGGGAGCCCAACAGCTCCCCCGGCCGGGTACCCGCTGAGCGGAACCCCAATCCCCACCAACCCAATCCCCACCAACAACGAACCGAGGAAGAAATGTCAGACACACAGACAGCACAGGTCGCTGACCTGGTCGATCGCAACGCAGTCGATCCCGAAGGCGACAAGATCGGCACCGTCCACGACGTGTACGCCAACGACCAAACCGGCCAGCCGGAGTGGTTGGCGATCAAGACCGGCATGTTCGGGTCGAAGCTCAGCTTCGCGCCGATCGCGGGGGCCTACATGGTCGACGACGATGTCGTCGTCACCCATTCCAAGGACACGGTGAAGGACGCGCCGCAGGTGGACGCCGATGGCCAGCTCACCCCCGAAGAGACCGACGAGCTCTTCGTCTACTACGGCCAGCAGACCCAGAGCGCTGCCCCGACGACCGGTCAGCCGGCCGGCGGTGACACCAGCGGCGACACCGGTGGCGACACGAGCGGTCCGGACACCGACGACGCGATGACCCGCTCCGAAGAGGAGCTCGACGTCTCGACGCGCACGCAGCAGACCGGAAAGGCGACGCTGCGCAAGTGGATCGAGACCGAGAACGTGCAGATGACCGTGCCGATCCGGCGCGAGAAGGCCCGTCTCGTCACCGAGCCGATCACCGACGCCAACCGCGACGCAGCAATGGCCGGTGGCGACCTCACCGACGAGGAGCACGAGGTGACGCTCAGCGAAGAGGTCGTCGACGTGTCAAAGAAGGTCGTGGCCAAGGAGCGCGTCCGGCTCGAGAAGGACGTCGAGACCAGCGAAGTCACCGTCGACGAAGAGGTGCGCAAGGAGCGCATCGGCATGGACGACGACCAGCAAGACCGCAGCTGAGCCGAACCCGCTCACCGGTTGCCCTTCCCGCGTCCGCCACATCCCATCCGTGGCAGCGCGCGAGTCGGCTGCTCCCAGCCGACAAATGTGCCGTCCTTGTCCTGCGGCGGCCGAGGACGGCACATCTTCTCCACGACAGCGACACAAACCAGACCCACCCGCAACGAGGAGACGACAAGTGAACATCGACAAGTCCCAGATCATCGACCTGCTCCGCTCGCAGGGCGACAGCGACAAGGCCGACCAGGCCGACGCCGAGCTCCCGGACGAGGTCGACACCGAACGCGACAAGGGCTTGCTCGACAAGTTCGGCCTCGATGTCGGCGATCTCGTCAGCAAGTTCGGCGGAGGCGGCGGCCTCGGCGGCCTGATCGGCTGATCCCCTCCACATCGTCGGCGAACTGGATGATCGCCACGCGGCACTGCGATGTGACGATGTAGCGATGATCCGTGACGCCGAGTTGGTGGTGCTCCCGTCGACACGTATGAACTGAGCCTCGCACTGCTCGGGGTGATCGCACTCGTTGCCGCTTGGTTGCCGGCGTTCCTCGACCAGCGCCCCCTGTCGCTGCCGCTCGTGCTCGTCGGGATCGGTGCGCTCCTGTTCACGGTGCCGTCGCCGCTCCCCGAGCTCGATCCCCGTCAGCACCTCGAGTCGACCGAACGGCTCACCGAGATCGGCGTCCTCGTCGCGCTCGTCGGTGCCGGACTGTCCATCGACCGGCCGATCGGGTGGCGTCGCTGGGCGCCGACGTGGCGCCTGCTCGCCGTGGCG
>JALZNU010000336.1 GCA_030857495.1 Actinomycetota bacterium
GGTGAAGGCTGGTGCGCCGGCGCCCCGGCCGCTGCGTCCCACCAGACCAGCAAAGTCCACAAAGTCGGCAAAGTCGGCGGGACGCCCGCCGCGCGGCACGCCAGCGACGGGTTGACGAGACACCGTTACGATCGGGCGCCATGCCCGAGATCGTGACCTTCGAGACCGACGGACCTGTCGCTGTCATCACCCTCAACCGCCCCGAGGCCCGCAACGCCGTCAACGGTGACGTCGCCAGCGGCCTGGAGGCGGCGATCGACAAGGTCGAGGATGACAACGACATCTGGGTGGCCGTGCTCCGCGCCAACACCGATGGCCAAGAGCGCCCCGTGTTCTCGGCGGGCGCCGATCTGAAGGCGATCAGCAGCGGCCAGGCGGCGTCACTGGCGACCGCCCGTGGAGGCTTCGCCGGTTTCACGTTCCGCGAGCGCAGGAAGCCGGTGATCGCTGCGGTCGACGGGCTCGCAACGGCAGGTGGCCTCGAGATCGTGCTGGCGTGCGACCTCGTCGTCGCCACGAAACGGTCGTCGTTCGGCCTCGCCGAGGCGAAGCGCAACCTCATCGCCGGCGCAGGCGGCCTCTACCGCCTCCCGCGTGCCATCGGCCGCGGGCCGGCGCTCGAGGCCATCCTGACCGGCGAGCCCATCCCGGCACCGAGGGCGTACGAGCTGGGCCTCGTCACCAGACTGGTGGAAGACGGCACGGCGTTCGAGGGTGCGCTCGGGCTCGCCCGCGAGATCGTGGCGTGCGCGCCGATCGCGGTGTGGGAGAGCCTCGCTGTCGCCAACGCCTCGTTCGACGCCGACGAGAAGACGCTGCAGGAGCGCACTAACGAGGGCTTCGGCCGCGTGCTGGCCTCCGAGGACACGAAAGAGGGCCTCGAGGCGTTCCTCGAGAAGCGACAGCCGCACTGGAAGGGCCGCTGATCATTACAACAGCGCAGAGACGACGATCAGGCGGGCCGTGATGCCGGCCCGCTCGTAGAGGTTCTTCGTCTCGCGATCTCCGGGCAGCGCCTCGCCCTCGATCCGCACGCACGAGCGGGACCGGGCGGTGTCGAGGGCGGCTCCCATCATCGTGTCGCCGTACCCGACACCACGAGCCAGTGGGGTGACCCACACCTGGTCGATGCGTGCAATCCGGTCGTCGCCGACCACGAGCACCATGAAGCCGGTTGGCACGTCGTCGAGCTCGGCGAGCAAGACCGTCACGTCGGGGCGGGTGAGCATCGTCTGCCATCGGTCGCCGACGACCGGGTGCTCTTCGAGCCATCGCGAGCCGCCTCGTGTGTCGACGAGCGCTACTCGTGCCTCCTGCTCCAGCAGCACGAGCTCGCTGGCGTCGTCGCCTGTGGCTACGCGCACGAGGGGGTCGAACACGGGGGTCAGCCCCGCTTCAGCTGCTCGATCTTGCCGAGCACCGTGCGCCGTCGTCGATTGGCGAGCTCGAACTGCTCGACGATCTCG
Source organism: Actinomycetota bacterium (assembly GCA_030857495.1). Classification (GTDB taxonomy): domain Bacteria; phylum Actinomycetota; class Acidimicrobiia; order Acidimicrobiales; family Ilumatobacteraceae; genus JACDHN01. Next base: position 1,467 of record JALZNU010000336.1, read on the forward strand.
AGGTTCGACCGGTCGAGCGCGCCGAGCATCGAGACGACCTGGCTCGCGGCGAGACTCTCGTAGCCCGGGATCGCCAGGTCTGACGGCGGCGGCACGTCCGATGACGGCTGGTCGCGATCGGTGTCGCTCGCCGACGGAGTCGCCGCTCGCGAGGCGTCCGAGACGGCGGACTCGGCAGGCCCATCAGGGCGGTTGATGGTTGCGCCGGCGTCGGGCGGTGCGTCGGCGGCCAGTCGCGCGCGCACCTGTCGCACCCCGACCTGCACCGCCATCTCCCCGACCGCTCGGGCGACGGTCAGCTGCGACTCGATCTTGCGTCGCACGACCGACAAGGCCCCGATCGGGGCAAACAGGGTGAGATCGATCAGCCGCAGTGCCGGCCGGGCATCGACCATCAAGAGAACACCGGGCAGGCGTCGTCGCCGACCGGGCATCCCGGCGCCGACGTGCGTACGAGGAGGAAGCACGAGCTGCACAGCACCTCGTCGGAGCGCTTCGGCTGCAGACGACCGGAGTCGTCGCCACGCTCGGGCGCTGCCGTCTCGGTGGTGTCGTCGTCATCGTCGTCGTCCTGCTCGTCGGACGTGACCATGCGGTCCTTCAGGATCCGGTCGAGATCGGCCTCCACGTCGTCGGGAGCCAGCATCTCGTCGTCGTCGTCCTCTTCCTCGTCGACCTTCTTCTTCCGAGTCGTCGCCGTGGCCTCGGCGGCGTCGTCGCCCTCCGCGGCCTCTTCCTCCTCGTCATCCTCGGTGGTGGCGGCGGCGTCGTCGTCGTCATCGGACTCGAAGACATCGGCAACCTCGGCGAACACCTCGACGTCGTCGTCGGCGTCTGCATCGGCGTCGACGAGGAGATCTTCACTCGGCTCGTCCGCAGCCGTGTCGAGAGCCTCGTCGGTGTCGTCAGCCTGTTCGTTGTCTTCCTCAGCCATCGCCCATCGGTTCGTCGTCGTCGGATCTGTGCGCAGTCGCGGCGGATCATATGGGGATCACCATGAGCTGACCGGAACCGCGCCTGTGACAGACGGCACAGTAGTCCTCAGAGCAGCGTCGGCGAAGGCTCGTCGACGGGCGTCCGCCTGGCAGCGGCGCGACGCTCCGATTCGAGCCGTTCGAGCTCGGGTGCCGCCGTCGTCATGTGCGTCATCACGTCGGCGAGGGCGCGATGGCCGGCCTGTTCGCCGATCAGTCGGTGCATCTCCAGCGCGACCCGGCGATAGGCAGGATGGCCCTGCGGCGAGGACCGAAGCTCGAGCATGTGGATCGCCTCGCGTGCGTTGAACTGCATCGAGTAGCGCATGCGGTAGGCCATCGACACCGCATACCGGGCCTGCTC
>JALZNU010000337.1 GCA_030857495.1 Actinomycetota bacterium
CGGCGCGACCGTGCAGCGTCGCGGCGACGCGATCGATGGGCTCGGCAGCGGGTCCGCCGAGACGGGCGCACGTGCGCACTGTGGCAGTGGCAAGCCCGATCGAGTCGTTGTCGTGATGCACGCGGTCGAGCGCCCGCGACAACGACGCGCCGCGGTCCATCGCGAGCGTGACGGGCGTGAACACGGCGCCGACGCCGGGCACGGCACCGCAGGCGTCGGCGAACGAGCTCGGCAGCGACGAGCCGCTGCGGAGCCCGCTCGCCACACGTTGGCACCAGTTGGCGAGCATCGTCTCGTCTGGTTCGGCGCTACGCCGACGGACCCGCCCTCGAACTCGTCCTCCGAGCGCGTGACGAGCGTCGGATGGCACCGTGGGCCTTGGGATCGCGCGGTCGCCGAGCTCACGCGCCGGTGCCACGCGCCACGACCACCACCACCCGACGAGCAGGATCGTCGCACCCCAGGCGACGGCAGCGACGAACGACGGCGTCACACACGTGTCCGTTGCAACGGGCCGAGGACGATTCCGTGATCGACGAGGTGACGGACGCCGGGGCGCTCGTCGTGGGCTTCGACCTCGGCGATCTCGACGACCCGGCGCCGGCCGTCGGGTGCGCGCCGGGTGTGCACCACAACGTCGATCGAGCGGGCCATGTGGCGCCGGATGGCAGCGAGCGGCCACGACGGCGCCGCCTGCAGCAGCAGCGACTCCAGCCGCGACAGCGCATCCTCGGCACTGTTGGCGTGACACGTCGACCATGAACCGTCGTGTCCCGTGTTGAGCGCCTGCACGAGGGCGAGCGCTTCGGGCCCACGAGCCTCCCCCACGATCAGACGATCCGGGCGGAGCCGCAACGCGGTGCGCACCAGCTCGTCGAGCGCGACGGCGCGCACGCCCTCGCTGCTCGCCGAACGCGCCTCGAGCCGGACGAGATTGTCGACGTCAGGATCGAGCTCGGCCGTGTCCTCCACGAGGACCACCCGTTCGGTGTCGTCGAGCCGGCTGAGCACGGAGTCGAGCAGGGACGTCTTGCCCGAGCTGGTGGCGCCGCTGACGATGACGTTGCAGCGACGCACGACGAGTTCGTCGAGCAGGCGGGCGACATCGGCGTCGGCAAAGTCCGACAGCGGTCGGTGGCGCCGACGGAACCGCCGGATCGTGAGGACGGTGCCGTCAGGGGAGATCGGCGGGACGATGGCGCAGACCCGCGAGCCGTCGGCGAGCCGGGCGTCGACGATCGGAGACGTTCGGTCGAGTCGTCTGCCGAGGGGAGCGAGGATGCGCTCGATCGATGTCGCGAGGTCCTCCGCACCGACCACCAGCTCGCGACGCAGGCGGCCACCACGCTCGATCCACAGATCGCCACGCGCGTTCACCATCACCTCGTCGACGTCGCCGGCACGCAGATAGCGCTCGAGCGAGCCGAGCCCGACGAGCCGGGCGACGGCCTCGCTGACGACGGCGGCTCGCTCGTCGGCCGTGGCGAGTGGGGCGACGCGATCGACATGGCGATCGGCGAGCTCTCGCGGTTCGCCGGCGAGCGGTTCGATCACCTCGCACAACGCGGCGACGACGCCGAGCGGGACGTCTGTCATTGGTGCACCACGACCGGCCGGGAAGAAGTGCCGACCACACCGCGGAGGTGACGGGCGAGGCGGCGCGGTACGGCGTGTGCGAGCAGCCCGGCGTCCACCGCCCGTGCAACGGCGGGGTCGAGGAGGATGCGGGCGACCACCGGTGCGCCGACGGCGCGTTCGATGTCGCCGAGCGTCAGGGCCCGTCCTGGCTCGTCGATCACGACGACCCCGGTGGGGCGGGTGGCGTTTCGTGACGCCCTGACGAGCGCCAGGTAGCAAGGCCGCGTGACGAGCAGCAGCTCGCCTGCCAACTGCGCCAGCGTGACGGGAGGATCGCCGGTGCCGGCGTCGACGACACCGGGACCGTTGCCGGCGAGCCAGGTTGTGAGGAGTGACCAGCGCGCCGGGTCGTCGGCGATGGGACCGTGGCCGCGCGGGAGGAGCGACACGTCGCCGACCGGGTGCGTGAGGTTGGACAGCGCGTCGGCACCGATGTCGGAGCGTGTCCACTCGGCGATGCCCTGAGTCGCAGCGATGTCGGGGCCGAGCCCGAGCACGTCGGCGGCGTCGCCGTCGAGATCGATGAGCGTCGCACCGGGCGATGCAAGTGCCAACGATGCGGCGACGACTGACGTGCCGCAGCCGCCCTTCGCGCCGTAGCAGACGATGAGCACGGGTGTGCCTCCGGGAACGAGATGCGTCTCCGGGGGAAGTCGCCATGAACGTACCGCCGATGCCACGACGGGCGAGCCCGACGACCGAACCGTCAGCGCCCAGCCCATCGTGGAGCGCAGTCGAGACCGAGCGCAATCACGAGGTGCTCGGGGGCGATGGAATTCCCTCCCTCGTCGGCGTTACGCTGACGGGCTCGTGGCGGGACGGGGTGAAGTGCACCTCGATGAGCATCAGATCGGTGAGTCGATGGGCGAAGAGCAGGGACGATGGAGGGGCGGCCGCGCCCCGCTTGCCGTCATCGCGATGGCGTGCGCCGTGCTGCCCACCTCCGTCGTGCTCGCACAGACCGATCCCCGCCCTGGTCGTGAGCCGGACCCGTCTCCGGGCGAGGGGGAGTGCGACACGACCACCACGCCGTCGTCCACGACGACCACTACGACGCCGCGGTCGACCACAACCACGACGCGACCCCGACGATCGACGACCACCTCGTCAGCGTCTACGACGACCACTACGACGCCGCGG